>CAZMXF010000009.1:0-26200 GCA_964570015.1 uncultured Oscillospiraceae bacterium
TGGCGCAGTAGCTGACGCCGCGGCCGAGGAATTCCGCCTCGCCGGGGTAGAGCTTCTCGCGGGTGATGCCCGCGGTGATAATGATGCTGCGGGCCATGTAATAGTCGCTGCCGACTGCCGCGCCGAAGCTGTCCTCCATGGGGAGCACGGAGATGGTGCGGCCTTCGATGATCGTTGCGCCGGTATCCTCCAGCTGCTTCCGGAAGAGGGCGGACATCTCCGCGCCGGTCATCGGGGGAAGCCCCGGGTAGTTGGTGATTTTCTCTGCCTTGTAAAGGCTGCTGGTCTCGGGCCGGTTTGTCACGACGGCAATGCTCTTGCCGCGGTTGCGCAGCGTCATGGCGGCGCTGGTGGCGGCGGAGCCTCCGCCGACGATCAATACATCGTATACCTGATCCATGGGAACCCTTCTTTCTGAGCTTTTTCGAAAGAATACCATGAAATATATAAAAGTGCAATTCCCATCTTTGCTCTTCCGGACTGCCTGCGTGCATGTATCTATGGTTACAGTCACAAATATTTTTTGTTCCTGCGCAAAAAAAGTTCTGTTATTGATGCTTTTATTGATTCTCTACCTATTATAATGATAGCAACAAAATGAAGATTGGGTTATTGTAGACCCGAATGCAGAGAAATGTGTGTTATGAAAAAGAAAGGAAGAGTGGTGATTAAGACAGCATATTAAAGTAAATATTTAGAAAATATTCAGAAATAGAATTAGGCTGTTAGTTGACAATTCCGGGCTGCCGTTATAAAATATAGAGTGATTAAATAGCGGGATTGTCGATAAAACTGAAAAATGAATAGAATAATGAATACGACTTGACTCTATACGTATTCGGTAAGCGTCTCAGCAAGCCGAGAGCGATCGAGTGAAGTGGAGAGATAAGGAACAGAGTGTGCACTCTTCCATCGGCTGCAAGCGTCTCAGCGAGCTGGACCGATCAGAGGAGAGGTTCCAAAAACGATATCCGTAGGAAGAGAAACCGTAAGAGGAGCAAAAGATTTGAGGGGCGGAAACTCGGCAGAGTGACTGCCGTTTTGCCAACAGGAGAATCAGAACATACTATTATAAATAATGTACGATATGAGTATTATGAGAAATAAGAAACTACTCCGATGGATCGGAAGTGGCCCTGGCGCAGAGCGCAGGCAAATGACCTGCCGGGGGTCCCCGACATAGATGGAATGATTCCCGATGTATTACCAACATCGTAGACGAGAATACAGCAAGAGACTACCTTATTATAATATTATAATATGTAATTATAATATGTAAGATCTACCAGCTCCCGTGGAGTTGGAGAAAATACCTCTCGATCAGGAGGATGAACAAGTGAAAAAGAAAACAGACAGATTCCTGGCACTGCTGCTGACCATCGTGATGATTGTCAGCATGTTCCCGGTTTCGGCCTTTGCAAGCGAGGCCGAATACGACGGGAGTACTGCGCCCAATTTTGAGGTGCAATCCACACCGGAATCGGGACAGGAAGAAGGCCTGCCGGAAATTCCGGCAGATCCCGAGACTCCGGTAGATCCCGAGACTCCGGCAGAGCCTGAGACCCCGGTGGATCCCGCGACTCCGGTGGATCCCGAGACCCCGACGGATCCCGAGACCCCGGCGGATCCCGAAACCCCGACGGATCCCGAGGCTCCGGTAGATCCCGAGGCTCCGGTAGATCCCGAGGCTCCGGTAGATCCCGAGAATCCTGCAGAACCCGAGACCCCGGCAGTGCCCGAGACTCCGGTGCAGCCCGAGACCCCGGCGGTGCCTGAGACTCCGGTCGGCCTGCCCCTCTGGATCGGGAACGCAGAGAACCCGGACATCAGCCTCTTCGTGGGAGGCAGCTTCCCGGAGAACATGGGCCTGTCTCTCTCTCTGCTGCAGAGTGATGAGATCGAGTGGACCAGCTACCTGCTCCAGCGCGAGCTCGGCTGTGTTGTGACTGACTACTTCGCCGTCAAGGTTGTGAACGAGAACGGCGACCTCATGATGCTGGGTGCGGATGACTGCGAGCCGGAGTACCGTCTGCCCATCAAGGTCAGCGGCAACTGGCTGGCGCCCTATGAGTTAAACGATGACGGTCTCGTTTTCGCTCTGTTGAACAATGACATCGCTTCCGTGGATCTCGTCGGTGCGACCCACTTCGAGAACGAGGACAAGACCGAGTCCTGGTACGAGCTGAGCGCGGATGCACTCCTGGTCCTGATCATCGCGAGATGCACCGACATCCCCTTCGTGGAACAGGTCGAGGAAGAGCCGGTCATCCCGGAAGAGGTCGAGCCTGAAGTTGTCACCGATGACATCGGCGACGATACAGGTCTTGTCCCCGACGGTACGACTGTCCCGGCGGACGGCACCACCACACCCGCGGACACCACGACCGAAACGGTTGAGGAACCCGTCCTTGAGGAGCTCAGCCTCCCCGAGGGAGTTGAGACCCGTGAGAGCGAGGCGGACTTCAACGGCATCCATGCTGTTGCCGTCATCCCCGAGGGTGTCATCACCGAATATGCCATGCTGAACCTCGGCTACTTCAGTGAGGAATCCGCGGCAGCCTCCGTCCTGAACTATGTCAACAGCGGCGCGGCCGAGGGCGAGGAACTGCAGCTGGCCTCCTTCGTGGCGGCAGACATCGGCTTCACCAGCGGAACCAACTCGGTCTATCCGAACGGCAAGGCCCCAATCCAGATCACCGTGTCGAATGATACCATCGCCGCGATGGCAAATCCGCGTGTGTTCCATCTCTACAGCGGCATCATTGAAGAGATCTACACTGACTTCGATGCCGAAGCCGGAGCGGTGACCTTCTGCAGCTATGCCTTCTCACCCTTCGTCATCGCCGACCTGGTGAACGAGCTTCCCGCGGAAGAACCGGTGGTCGAGGAAGAAACCGCAGCGGAAGTGCCTGCCGAGCCTGAGATGCCGGCAGCTGAGCTCTCCGAGCCCATGCCCGGTGGTGTGATCGTCACGGCCAACATCCCCGAGGGTGCTCTGCCCGCGGGTGTGCAGATGCGCGTGGTGCCGGCCGACCCGTTTGAAGTAATCACGAACCTTCTGATGACCAACGGCTATAGCAGAGAAGATGCGGAGACTGCCGTGGCGGTGATGATTGAGAGCGGCTATGTTCTTTCCGATCATGTTACCGGATATGACATCAGCTTCTACCTTCCTGCCGATCCCACAACCGAGATCGAGCCGAAGCAGAAGGTTGAGATTACATTTAATAATGTTAGCATCGAGACAGGAGATAGCGGTAGCCTGGATGCCTACCACCTCAATGATAACGGCTATGCAAACGGTCTGGATGTGGCCGTCAGTGAAGAAGGCGGAAACACCATTAATGCGACGGTTGCAACTGATACCTTTTCCACAATCGCCGTTGTGGACGGGGACATCATGCAGACTGCAGTCCAGGCACTGAATTTGGGGGCGAAGTCCGATGACAACTGGCCCCAGCCGTTGATCGATTGGGCTGATAGTTATTATGGCCCGAACGGATCTGTAGACCTTCCTCCGGTCAGTGTACACATTACAGCAGGGCCTGCGCTCTCTTCTGGCGGTGACGAAATCGACCCGAATACTGTGCTGGCAGGGCAGACCCTGTTTTACAAATTGCAATATGGCCTTGCACAAGCAAAGAACTATCCGCAGGGATCTCATTATGAAGAGACCCTGCCATTGTATGACGATTTTTACGGGGTAACTATGACGGTTACCCTGCCTGCCGGCCTCATCTTGAATGAAAACGGCAAGCACTATCCCATGACCTCTGATCCGGCAGACAGAGATCTGTCAGTTCCTCATACTTATACCATCACGCTGCCTGATTCACCGGAAGGAAGCGGCCGCTATCCTGTTACGTCCGAAGGCTTTGATCTGCAGATTTTCGTCGGGAATAACGGGACGGCGAATGCGGTCAACAGTTATAATCTTGCTGAATGTGTTTCCCTCACAGCGTCTTTCGACATCGTCGACAAGAGCAGTGAACTTCCTTATCCCCAGAACGTGGTCAAAAGCTATACCAAGACTGCCACTGCGGGGATGGAGAACGTTACCACCGTTACACCCGATGTCTGGGGTGTCAACAAGAACGAGAGCAATGAACCCGTTGTCAACCAGGCTGCGAACACGGTTACCTATGAGTGGCAGATTGACGTCGGTCTTGTGACGGGCAAGGATGCGCAAGGACATTCCGTCCTCCAGCCCGATGGTGACAAGTACACCCGTGAGGGCGCAGATGAATTGACCAGTCTGTCCCTCAAGGATATATTGAGCCAGTTCCTCAACAGCAAGAACAATCCCCTTGATCTCAATCCCAAAACAGTTATTATCCAGAAAACGGGTACTCAGACCGAGCCGGTTACGCTTTACGACTCCAACCCGCAAGCCCCGATTAATCTTCTTGGGCAGGATCTCATCGTCTGGGGTGCTGGTGAAGACTCTAAGCTCAGACTGAATGAAAGCATTGCGGTTCTGGATAAGGATGGCGACAAGACTGCCGACACCACAACACCGCTCTACACATCCTATACTGTTACAGCAGTCTATGATGTTTCCAGCCTGACAGGCGAGTTCTATGAGGCTACGTCCGGCAAACTGATAGCAAACAACCAGGCTGATCTCACGGCAGTTCTGGCAAATGGACGGAAACCTGATACTCCGATTGTCCAGAATGACTCGGATAACGCGGATTCTGAAGCTCCGCTGTACAACAAACAGCCGGCAAAAGTCGACATTGTCAAACAGCTGCAGACCCTGAACGACGGCATGATCAACCCGTATGACGGCCGTTTCGGTAATATCACATACACGATGACCGCAACTGACGGAAGTCAGTTCAAGGTTTACACATATAACAATGGCGCATATTCTGAGTATGCAAACGCCCAGAGCGTTAGCATCTCCGATCTCACAAAGTCCTATTATCTTCTCCCCGGAAACTATGTCATTAAGGAAACGATTGACTCTGCATACGCCAATCAGATGCATTTCCAGAGTGTTGTTGCAGAGAAAACCGGCGCTTCTAAGACAGGAACGGAAGCTGATGGGGTTACCTTTGCTGCGGAACGGAGCGATGCCTGGACTGTTACCTTTACGAACAAGGAATGCAAAGGTAAGATCAGCATTACCAAGCATGACCAGGACAATCAGCCGATCAGCACCGGTGCCCAGTTCCAGCTGAAAGACGAGAATGGACAGGTTGTTCCCTGGGTTGATGGTAGTGGTGTCGAACATGCAACACTTACTACCAACGATTCCGGTAAGGGCACATACAACAACCTGCCTTATGGTACCTATACCCTGGATGAGGTAGCGCCGCCTCCCGGTTATGCAAAAGATCCCAATAACGATCTTCCCAAGACAATTATAATCGGCGATGCACAGAATGAGTATAGCTATACCTATAAAAATACCGAAACCAAGGCCAGAATTAACCTGATCAAATATACTGGCTTTACACAGGAATATACCGGAAATGATTCGGTTGATTCTACCACATTCACGCAAGTTTCCGGCACATTCCCTGCTACCTTCATTCTTCAGCGCACGACCGCTGCCAATCCGTCTGAGAGTGACTGGGAGACTGCGACGGACTATCTCGGACATGAGATCACAACCACCACGCTGAGCAATACCGGTACAATTACCGGACTCGAAGTGGCGGCGAAAGATGGTGAGGGGCACACCTATACCTATCGTTTCAAGGAAACCCTGCAGGAAAACAGCGGCTATTATCCTGTCGGTTCATACACTTCTCCGACAGTAACTTACTCCAAGACCGTAACCCTTACAGAGGGCGGAGATGAAACTATCCGGATGTACAACCGGAGAACCGTTGCCATCCAGGCCTATAAGAACTTCTATCACTATAGAACCAATGGCACGGCTACAACAGGAGCGTTAACTGGAACCTCTGGTCAAAACCAGAAACCGACCAGCGGAAATGTCTCAGCTACTACCAGTAAGACCATTCCGGTCACACTCTATCGCTATTCCGGGACCGGTACTCCTACTTCTGTCGATCAGCTGGTAAAGGTAGGCGAGACGCTGAATGCCACGAACTCCGGCACCACAGCCAAGTGGAACGATCTGCCCGTTTTCGACGAAAACGGTCAGCCCTATACCTACTATATTAAAGAAACAGAAGAAGAGGGGTATGTTTTCTCCAAGGTAGATACCACTCAGGAGGGTGACAAAATCGTTGAGATTCCTGCAAACAGCGGGAACAAATACGTCAAGATCAATTTCGCCAACAGCAAGAATACCTATACAGCACGTCTGTACAACTACCAGCAGTGTGTCCCAGTCCATATTCTGAAGAGAAATGCTGATACGAATCAAACCAGTATTACCGGCAGCTATGTGACGGTATACACTGATCCATCCTGTACAGCTGACAAAATTGCAAAGGACGCTGAGAATGGAAATGATCTGAGCAATCTGCTGATCCCCAACAATGGGACCGGTGCAACATTCTTCCTTGAAGAGGGAAAAACCTACTACTATGTAGAAACAACAGTTCCGCCCAACTATATTTTCGATCATGCAGATACGGACAGCAGCGGCGTTACCATTGTAAACGGTGGTGTGATTGTTGTACCCAGTAATGCCCAGCCGGCAATGTCCGACAATTCAACAGCTGCTAATCGGTATAAGTCTTATTCGATCTATAACAAGCCCAATCCCGGCGTCTCGATCACAAAGAAGACCATGGGACGGCAGGAGGCTTTGACCGGTGCGAAGTTTACCGTTTATGTCAAGGACGCGAACAACAACTACGTACCTTATCCGAATGCTACCAACCCGGTGGTATTTGACATGTCCAGTTCGAGCACCGCGAGCAGTTCGGCCCTGCCTGCAGGAAACACCTATTACATTGCCGAGACGCAAGTTCCTGAAGGTTATCTGAACCCGAATTCTGCGATTACCTGTGCAGAGTATAACCGTGTTGCAGGAGAAGTATATCATAGACCTTTGTACGGCACCGGGCAAAATGCCCATGACATTTCGTATACTTATGATCCCACAACCGGACTGACCTTCACCCCGATCCCGGTTACGGATACAACAAAGGCCTTTACCTTCTATAATATCTACCTGAAAGAAAAAGTAGAGGTACAGAAAACTGTTGACGGCTCAGATGTTCAGATGGCCGGATTCAACGTTGAAATCTGGCAATGTGATGAGGATGGCAACTTGATTGGGGATAAACCTGTCAAGTCTGCTAAGACTGGAACCAATGGTTTAGCCAGGTTCGAGGAGCTGGACCTTTATGATGAGGAAGGAAACCGCCTATACTACAAAGTGATTGAAGGAGCGCCTTCTACCTGGACGGGTGGTGAGACCGGTACTCTGGCAACGAAATATTATAAGGTTTCTGATGGTCAGGTCTTCCAGCTTGAGGTCCAGCCATCGGGCAATTCCTACAACAGCAAGGATCTGAAAGGCGATACCCTTAAGGTTAACAACGCGACAAGCATTAAGATTTCTGCTATCAAGTATCAGTTTGACGGTTGGGAGTGGTTCCATGGCGGCTTGCGTTTCACCATGGACAACGTTACGGTTGGCCTCTATAGGAGAGCCATCAGCGATACCACTCCGAATACGAATCCGTGGGTCTATGTCAAAGAAGGCAATACCGCTAATGGTGGTCAAATCAGCTTTAATCAGCTCGAGAGGGGATATGAATACGCGTTGGTGGAGATGAACTCCAACAGTAACGAGTATTTCCCATACTTCAATGGCAAGGTCCAAGATAATGCCTATCCTGCAAATCATGACAATCTGACAGATCTGAGTGCCTATAACCATCTGATTCTCTCTGCTGAGGACATCTCTATTTCAAAAACAGAGTATGATCTCGGTGAGATGCTGAACTCCAATCATTGGGTACAGTTCCATTTGAAAAAGTGGAAGGACGGAAAGTCACTACAGGACAATATAGCCGCGGGTATCGGTGACGGGAAAGGCCACCGTGAGCTGCCTCCAGCCGATCCTAAACCAGGGGCTCCCGGCACCGGCGATACTCCGCTGGATGACTGCGTGTACTCTCTCTATCGCTATATCCTGGAAGACGGAGAAATGACTGTCGCATTCGACAGAAACAGCGAAGACTGGAAGTGCATCGGAACCTACACCACTGGATCCTTGTTGGATCTGAATGGGGATCCGATAACTGCGGAGTTGCTCACCGATGTTGACAAGGGAATCAATAGCAACTATGTATATGTGATGGTGGAGGAGAATGTTGGCCCGAACTCCGTTGTTCCGAACCCCCATTATGAGTATACCTTCTGGTATGCTGCGTCCCATGCTCCTGTAGGCACGCCCGTTTCCTGCACAGTAAACGGAAGCCCCATCGAGTATGTGATTCCGTATACTATGGATCAGATAAACCATGAGGATACGCTTAATAGCTGGAAGGAAGGCCCGGGGACCGGTAATATTCTTCTTGCCGTACTGCGTCTTGCCAAGTGGCTTGACAGCTATGATGAAAACGGAAATCGTAAGCAGGACTATAAACCGCTCAGCAATGCCATGTTTGAGCTGTCCATGACGGTGGCGGGTACGAAGTATGTCCTGTCTGAGATGACCTCAGGACTGGACGGCAGCAATACTTATGCTCTCGCAGCGAGCGGTACCTATCAGCTCGTTCTGCCGAAACCGGCCACCGCGGACACGCCGGCAGACCCCAACTATTATCTGGTAAGATATGAAGAAGAAGGGGCATCCGCAGGTCTTTCGGTCAATGTTTCCAGCATTATCAATACAACACTTCAGGATCCGAATCATCCCGGCTGGAACGTGTACGGTATTCCGGTTGAGATCATGGAGACTGGCGCGCCGCAGGGCTATGGCTTCTATACAGAAGACTATCGTACCTATCTGATCTTTGTAGATAAAGCACCGAATCAACCGCAAGGGACAAAGTTCCGTTTCTACAGTGATCTGTATCTGGTCCGGACGAAGGAGACCAACATCCTTCTGGCTGAAGATCAGGGCGTTCAGCGTCTTTATTATGCGACTGATTCTGCCTATACGCTGGATGACGATGGCAATAAAGTTTACTATGGTTTCGGCGACCCGTTGCGGCGCATTGTGGACTACCCGATGACCAATACCCCTGTCGAAGTGCATAAGGTAGGTTATGTACCGACTAACGGTGAACACGGCACAGTGAATAAAGACAGCAAGGAAATCGCGACTGGTAATTACGGTGCAATTCCGCTGCCTGGCGTCGTCATGAATCTTCAGCGGTACAATGAAAGTTCCAAGAAATACGAAGATTGGGATTACAAAGGAGATACATGGGGAACCCAGCACTTTACAACGAATGAAGTCGGTTTCTTCTTCTTCTCGCATGGCCTGCCAAAGGGCAACTACCGCATCTATGAAATCGGATTCAGCGAGGAATACAAATCCCTTGCAGATACTTATGAGCTTGCATATGATACAAGCCATTGCCGTGAATTCACTGTCGGCGGTGTTCAGATGGCAGTCTACATGGCGAACCCGGAGAAGATCGACCTTACCCTGGTCAAAAAGAATATGGAGACGGGTGCCGGTATTACCGGTATGACCTTCAAGCTGGGCAGCCTGACGGCAAAGGCCAACGGCAATGGAAGTTATACTTTCTCGAATATCCCAACGGGTACCTATAAACTCACAGAAACCGGGCCTGCGAATATTTCCGTTAAGAATTTCGCAGCGTGGTTCGCCGCTGCATACCCAAATCTGGCTCCGTTGGTTGGCAACAGCGGCATGCTGATTGGTTATACCTATGTCAATGCAGATGTTCCCGGCGGCAAGGATGTTGAGATCTCTGCAATTACTCCATGGGATCAGGCAAACAGCAGGATTCTTGAAATTGAGATTAAAAATCCGGTTAAAAAGAACATCACGCTGAAGAAAGTTGATCTGGCGGATAATAGCAAGTCACTGACCGGAGCAAGCTTTGAGAAGTTCTATCTGCCATTCAGCAAGCTAGAAGGTACTATCGAGGTTCCTCTGCCTGTAATCCCTGATGGAACAGAGTTGGGCAACCAGACGGATCCGGCTGCCGATACCGTCAGAGGAATGTTTAAGGCTGCAGGTTGGACTGATGAGGGCAATGTTTCGGCGACAACGTATACCAACCAGGAACCGGGCATCTATGCGTTCTATGAGAACAACCCTCCAACCGGCTATGATCGCCTGCTTTCGAACAACAACGTGGTTATCTACACTGCGGTCGTCACCGGAGGACTGCCCGTCAATGTTACTGTCAGTCCAAGTTCTGTAACCATAGGACAGCGTGTAATTCAGACAAGCTTTGCTGTTGATGACGATGAAGATACGACAACAGTCAATGTAACGGCTCAGGACCCGAAGAAGGCGACCCTGAAGGCCAAAAAGGCCCTGACGCTCAATGAGCTTACGAATTCGGATGTCGGAAACTGGTCTGTCACCCTGAATCTCTATGATGCTTCCACGGGTGGGAAGCTTGTTGGATCAGCGACCATCTCAAAGGGGCAGAACCCGAGTGATATTTATTTCAAAGATAGCAAAAATAATAACGCATACTTTACGGTTGGAAATACCTACTATCTTGAAGAAGTAGTCAATGTCACGAACAGCACCTATGCGGATGCAGCTCACTTTATCTGGACTTCTTATCAGATCGACAATGAGACTGCGATTCCTGTCACTCCGGGCAATCGTTATGAGATCCCGATCGATTCTGTAGATGGCTTTACCATCACGGCAACCAACCTGTATCTCTATGGTATCGTCAACTTCTACAAATATGATGAGAATAAGCAGCATTCATTGTCCGGTGCGGAATTTGAAGTTCATCACCAGGTTGACGGCAAGTGGGTTGTGATACCCGGAGCAACTGTAACGGAAACGACTGAAGGTTCGGGTAAGTACAAGGCTTTCATTCCGCTTGACAGTGCTGACAATACAACCTACCGCATCGTTGAGACGAAAGCACCGAAAAACTATGTCATCAACCCGGATCCGACGAAGAATTACATTGCAGTTCAGCTTTCTGCGCAGAACAATGTTGAGGACTTCACCATCGGGCTTCCGCAGGAAGGCCAGTATCTGATTAATGAGACAGGTAATCCGCTTGAAGTCACCAAGTTCAATAACGTCAAAGGTGCAGAGTCCATTACCTATGCCGACGCAAGCACTGTTAGATTCTCGCTGTATCACTGGGATACCAGCCGGGATCCTGCTGCATGGGTTTTCGTTACTGAAAAGGCCATTGTCGGAGATAAAGGTAAGATCGTCTTTGACGGGGAGCACCTGTTAGCACCGTTTGAAAAATACGCAGTAGCAGAGACATACTTCAATCCGGAACTGTACAACAGACCGGACGGAATCTATATTGGCAACGATAAGCAGACGCTGGATACCATCACGGCCATAAAAGACGGTTCAACAGTTACGGTCAAAGATGCCTATATCTTTACAAATACCGGCAATACCGGAACCATTGCACTAAGTGCATATAACGTTCCGTATCTGAAGCCGAAGATTGTGAAGCTTGATGTGGGACAGTTCCCGAGCGGTGTCTATGCCCAGATGGACTTCAATATCTATGAGGTGGCCTCGGACTTCGTGGCCTCTCAGGAGAGTGTAGAGAATCTGGTCAAGACCTGTACGAACAAGACTGACCTGGAGAATCTCCCGAGAATTGTCTTCCAGGGAACCACATCAGGATCAGATGATGACAAGGTTACCAGAGTCTACCCGGAGGGGTCTCAAAACCAGTGCCTTGGTACCAGCCTGAGCTGGGAGGCTGACAGCAACCTTAACAATCGCTGGGATCCGGCCAAGACCTACGTTTTGGTTGAGACCAAAGTTAAGGGCATTGGCGCAGTCTATGACACGATGGTCAAGGACGATCCGCGTGTTGTGTGGTATTTGCCCATCGCACCGGTAGAAGTACCGACAGGCTCTGAGGAATTCATCCTCGCGAATATCAACGGTGTGGCAGGCGTTCAGCTCACCAAGACTGTTGTTCCCAGCGAATACACCTCCACCGCAGAGGCGGCAAAGACGAACAACTCTGTTGTCGGAACGAATATCGGTACCGCAACTGAAAAGTTCGAGGTCGAGTCTCTTCTGACTGGCGACCGCAAGGTGATCTATACTCTTGCACCGCAGGTAACCGGAAAGAACCAGATGCTCAAGGCCTTCTCCCTGAAGGAACTTGGGCTGACGGCAGGTAATCCGGTTGCACCGGATTATGAAATCACCGGTTTGGTCGTCGGCAGCGCGACTCAGTATCTGCCGCCTGCTCTGGGGCTTGACAGCGCCACAATCAAAGCGGATGTCACTTACTATAAAGTTGTCAATGGCCCCAACTCAGATGAGCAAGACATCATCCTTCGGACGGATACGGATGTCGTGATCGGAACGGCCTTGACTGCACCTGCAGGTACCAAGTCCTTCAAGATCGATTACTACAGTCCCGAAGTAACATCCAAGGCTCCGGCCTATGTGCTTGCCGAGCAGTTTGAGCCGTCTGCGTCTACGGTTTACATGACGGTTAAGCAGATCCCGGACGGCACCGTGGATGAGGACGGTACCACACATCCTGCAACGGAGATCACCCAGTTCACCAACAAGTCCGAAGCCAGCCTCAAGTACGACAAGTGGAAGGATGACGGCACCGGGAAAGAAGAGAAGACCCCGACGGCTTCTGACACTGCGAATGTTGACGTCACGAAGCTGGAAATCCCACTGGCAAGCGTAAGCAAGACTTCTGATTCTACCACTGCATTCGCTGGCGCTCGTGTAAAGTATACGCTTACGATCACGAATAAAGCCGACTCCAAGACCGACTTTTATAATCCTGTATTGATTGATATCCTGCCCACCGGTGTGACCTTTGATTCACTGGCTACTCCGCCGGTAAGTACCGGTACCCAGGGTGAGGTTCTCACGTTGGATAGTTATCAGGTCAAGGAAGGCGATGCGGTGCAGGGGACCGTTGTCGTGGATGGAGTGTCCTACTCCGACACGGAGAAGTGTGTCATCTTCCGGTTGGGTGGAGACGCGCTGAAACCCGGCTCCAGTGCGACGGTAGAGTTCTATGCGATGGTATCACACAGTGCAGTAGCCTATGATACACCGCAGGGGGACGAGAAGAAGTCATCAATCCGCAATGATGTGTATCTCTCCTCTTCGTATGATAAGGTATACCATACGGATAGAAACCCGTACGCATATCCTTTTGCGATCAATGAGGAAGGCGGAGCTTATACCTTCGGAGAATCCATCAGCGAAGCAGCAAGCCACAACCCCTCATCCAAGATTCATGAACAAGGGGTCCATGACGTTCTCGACGATAATTATCCATACACAACCAAAACAGAGTACGTCTGGGTAACAGATCATGACACAATTCCCGTCGTCATCGGTAACCAACTTAACCTGTCAAAGGCCGTGAAGGGCGACCAGGATAAAGGTTTCCACACCAGCGGCCTCGGCGTCGCAACGCGTACCGTTAATCCGGCAACCCAGACGCACAACATCCAGAACGGTTGGGTAGAATGGCAACTCCAGATCAACAACGGCCAGGATGAACCCGCAATGAACATCGTTATCGGCGACGCAATTCCGAAGGATGGTGACGATATTAACCGCTCATCCAGTTGGGATGTCATCTTTGATTCCTTTATCGGCATAACAAACAACAAAGAGGATGTTGCTGACAACATGTACACAGTATGGTACTATACTGGCCCGATCTCTACCAAGTCTGGCAGTACAGTCACCTACGCATCTGATGTGGTAAAGGCCGCGGTGAAGACAGCCCGCACATGGACAGCAACGTCTCATGATGACAATTGGTCAACCACGATGCCGACGGACAAGGCGTCCATCACAGGGTTCCTGATTGTGTTCAATGGCGGAAAAGATCCCAACACAAGCTTCATCATCAAGGCCGGACACACGGCGCTCATCACTTACCATACCACAGTCAAAGCATACCAGGACGATGAAGATTTCGCAGACAACAGAGCGTTCCAGAACGCGACCAACGACTTCTTTGTGTTCTATTCCGGACACTATGATGTCCAGGTTTCGAACCCGGTCTCTGTCACCCTGATGGATGCCAAGGTTCAGGTCGAGGGTGACGTCTGGATTGATGAAGACTGGACCAGCAAGCAGTTGAGTACTGGCAACCGTCGCGATTACAGCCAGTATGCGATCGTCAATCAGCTGGCGGACGGCATTGTATTCAGTATGATTGACGGACGCGCGTCAAGTCTCCAAACATTGGATGAGTCTTCGGAGCATGGCAGCAACACGGACCCGGGTTATGGTGAGTCAGTACGACATTTCACCTTTAAGGATCTTGGAGCAGCCGCTTATGTCCAAGGCAGAACGCTCTACGGACCGGACGATTATCTGAATGTTGGAGCCCACAAAATCCAAGGCGAGATGATCGCCCTGAAGGGTACGGATCCGTTCCACTATTATCTGAATGCAGAGATCAGCGATGTATATAAAGAGACACTTCTGAAGATCTTTACACTCACCGGCCGCGGAGCGGGACACTACATGTCTGACGACCCCGACCACGAACTCTCGGCTACAGCGGACAACTCCCTCGACAGCAACTTTGCAGAGACCGGAAACGGCGTCTACAGCGCGTATCCGTTCTACATCCGCTATTCCGACAAGTGGGATCAGAGCAAGGATATTGGCTTCCGGATGACACGCGGTCTTGAGATCACCAAACAGGCAGCGGACGATGAGAACACTTTAATCCAGGGAGCAACATTCTCGGTCTATGGACCGTATGGCGACACGACAAAAGCCAAAGACTATACACCCGCGGCAGATCATACTCCGGCATCCGGCAGCCCGCTGACATTTACAGCTGGAACGGCAGGCGAAGGCGAGAATGCGCATACTGTCTATACGCTGGATCCTGATGGCACGGTAACCGAGCTTGTAACGGATGCCAAGGGCAAGATCTATATTGAAGGACTCAACTGGTGGAAGGAATATGACGTTAAGGAGATTCCTCCTGCAGTAGAGGGCTATCTGATCGAAGGTGCTACTGCGGAATCTTCGGGGACCACCCGGATTAAGGATCGCGGCAATGGCGTGTTCACCTTACTGGTTCCGGATACTAAGAAAGTCGACCCGATCGATAAGGTCACGGTCAAAGATCCGCGCACAGTTGATGTACAGCTCGAAGTGGAAAAGATCCTCAAGATGTACTCCTCTGATCCGATGACCTTTGACTTCAGCTATTGGCTTACGACTGATCCGACCGGTCTGAACGGCGATCTCGGCGCGAGCGAGGATGATCCGATTGAGACCATAACAGTTACCGTAACAGGTAATCCGACAAACGGCATCCGCACTGCGATCGGCAGCTTTGCACCTGTCACAGTGAATGGTGCAGGAACCTACGTGTTCTCCATCAAGGAGATCCCGGGCAATAATCCCAATATTAAGTACGATAAAGCAATAAAGACGGCAACTGTCGTCGTCGAATGGAGAGACGCAGACCCCGCCAACAGTATTAAAGCCGGACTCTATGTCAAGAGCATCACCTACAGCGATCCCGATACGGTCGAGGTAGCCGGTGAGCAGAAGACCTATGAGAAGTTCACCAACGAGTATGCTTCCAACCCCACGGAAGCGACTCCGAACGCGACCAAGTCAATTTCGGGTGATCCGCTCTCCTACGACGTGACCTTCACCTTCACGCTGACAGCGGATGCAGTGGAGACGGATGGCGCCTACATCGACTATGATCCCGCTGCAGAGAACAACACTGCAATCAAGAAGGGTGATACCTGGAGTGTGGATCTGGAGGTCAAGGCAGGCGATACTGTTGACACAGTAGACTTTGATGAGATCACCTATGTTCTGCCCGGCACCTACGTCTACACTATCGTAGAGTCCGCTCAGAGTACCGATCCGCACTTTGAGTATTCCGATGTGGAATGGACTTACAAGGTTGTTGTAGACCACGATGCAAAAGGAGACCTGGAGATCGCATCTGAAACCTATACGCCGGATAAGGTAGTCGGTGGATTTGGCGACAACAATAATACTGCGACATTTGTCAACAAGTATACGCCGAATCCCACGGATTGGATCCCGCAGGCCAAGAAGCTCATGACCGGTGAGCCGATCCCAACGGCGAAGACGTTCAAGTTTAAGCTGACGGCTTCGAGCGGCAATCCGGACGGCGCAGCACTGCCAAAGAAAACCGAGGTCGAGGTCGAAGTTGCCAAGAACGCAACCGAGAGCCCGATCGGAAAGTTTGCGGATGAGATCGAGGGTGTATTGAAGGGCATCGTTTTCACCAAGGCCGGAACCTATACCTTCCAGGTAGAGGAAATCGTACCGACCGGAAATGACAAGGATCCTCACATCAATTACTCCCAGGCAGTTGCGACGTTTACTGTTAAGGTCGAGGATAAGAGCGGCCAGCTGACAGTGACGGAAGTCACATCCACCGGCGATGTGGATAAGGACGGTATCACGGTAACTGCGAAGTTCAAGAACGAGTACTGGGTGGAACCGACAAGCTACAGACCGAAGGTCCACAAGACCTACATCGGCAAGGCTTTGACGGAAGCGAAGACCTTCAAGTTTACACTGGAAGCAGATCCCAACAATCCGAAAGGCGCCGACTTCACAAGCGCGGATGATCCGAGAGAAGCCAGTATCACAGTGCCGAGGGGCAGTACCGGAGCCGATCTTGAAGAGTGGCTCGGTACAACCATTCACTTCTCCAAAGCTGGGACCTTTAAGTTTATTGCGAAAGAAACCGGAGAGATTATTCCTGGCTTTACCTTCGATAATACGATCTGGACGCTTGTCGTTACAGTAGTGGACAACAACGGTGTACTGAGTGAAACCCATAAATACATAACTGGTTCGGAAACTCCGAATGACACGACCGATGACAAGACGGAAGATGAGTATGCCAAGTTTACGAACAGCTATGAAGTGAGCGAGACCGGCTATACACCGGAAGTCAGCAAGTCCATGACAATGAGTAAGGGGAAGACGAAAGAAGACAAGACGTTTACCTTTACGATGACAGCAGATCCCAATAATCCTACCGGCGCGGTAATCGTAGACAACGGCACCAAACCGGGCAACAAAGCTACGGTGGTCATTCCTGCTGGTTCAACAGCTCCGGTAACGGCGCCTTTCGGCGGAACACCAAGTGCAGAGGATTATTTTGCAATCAAATTTACGGCAGCAGGAACTTATAAGTTCATCATCACAGAAGATGTTCCGGAAGGTGCTGTAAACAATAAGCTGAACGGAATTACGTATGACGGCGCTGAGTGGACCCTCACCGTAAAGGTAGATGACCAGAACAGTAAGCTGACAGTAACCGATCATACGTATGAGCCAAAGCAGGCAGACAGCGATCATCAGCAAAATACCAACCATGCTGTGTTCCTGAACGACTACACACCGGCCCCGACAGACTATACTCCGAGCGTCAACAAGTCCATGACGATGAGTAAGGGGAAGACAAAGGAAGACAAGACGTTTACCTTTACAATGACGGCGCTCTCTTCGAACCCGGCTATTGTCACCATTGACACTCATGACGGGCCGAATGGAGTTCTGGAAGGAACAGTAGCAATGCTGAAGATTCCTGCCGGTTCCGAAGATGGTGTGGAAGCAAGCTTTGGAAAGATTCACTTCACTGAACCGGGCGAATACTACTTCACCATCAAGGAAGATGTTCCTGCAGGGGCTGTAAACAACGAGCTGAACGGAATCACCTATGACCCGGCGGAATGGACGCTCCATGTTGTAGTGGTTGACAACGACGCTGCTCTCAACGTTACGAGCCATGTCTATACGCCTAAAAATCGCGACAGTAGCCATGAAGAGAATACTAATCATGCCGTATTCCTGAATGACTATGCGCCGAAGCCGACCGATCTTCAGCTTCCGGTGATAAAGACCCTTGACGGCAACAACCCACCTGAGCCTGTTATCTTTACCTTTACGATGACGGGGATCAAGGATAAGAATGATGTCATGCCGCCTATGCCGAGTGGCACGGGCAATGTGGCGACCGTCACAATGTCAGCCGGCGGCGGTACATCAACGATAACCAACTTCGGTCGGATCGACTATGATAAAGTCGGCACCTATGAGTACAAGGTTGTTGAAACGGTACAGACTCCGATATCCGGCATGAAGTATGACAAGTCGGAGTACAAGGTTGTTGTTGAAGTCACTGTTCAGGAAAACAGCGATACCCTGTCCCCAAGCTATAAGATTTATAAGGTCAAGGATATCGAAGGTGCAGTGGTCGATCCCGCAACAATAGTTGAAGGAGCCATCCAGGTCCCGTTCGTCAACAACTATACTCCGACACCAAAACCGTGGCATCCTGAGGTGACGAAGAAACTGACCGATGCAACAGAGTCTATTAGTGAAGATATGCAATTCACATTTAAGATGACCCCGTTGTCAGGCCAGAATGGTGTCGACTATGTGATGCCTACAGACAACACCGTGACGATAACAGGTGCGGATCTGCTGGATCCTGATCATCGTCTCGATGTTACAAAACCCTTCAAGGATATCGAATTCAAGGCAGCGGGTATTTACACATTTGAAATCGTGGAAGTTAAGGGATCAACACCGAACATGTACTACGATGGCAGTGTGTGGACAGTCCAGGTTGAGATCGTCGATATCCAGGGAAAACTCGATGTAAAGGGAGCTCCCACATATTACAAAGACACGGTAGCGACCCATGAAATTGCGGCTGTGTTCAAGAACGAATATAACCCGGCGTCCTATGTACCGCATGCAAAGAAAGAGTTTGACGGCGAAAAGAAACCCGACACTCTTCCGCAAGAAACGTTCACATTCAAGCTGACAGCAGATCCGACCAATCCTGCGGGTGCACGCCAGCATGGTGATACAGAGGTTGAAGTACATGAGAAGGAAACAGCCGTATTCGGACGCATCACATTCTCTAAGGTTGGAACGTTCAAGTTTACGATCGAAGAAGAAGAACCGCAGAATCACCCGGACTATTACCATTACGATACGCGGCCTTGGACTCTGACCATTGAAGTCGCGGCGTATGCGGCAGACGATGAAGCGCAAGGAATCCGAAAAGGAGACCTGTATGTTGTCGACACGCCTACTTACACTCGTGAAGGGGATCCATCCAGCACAGAATTTGCACTGATCACCAACACCTATACGCCAAAGCCGGTCAAATATGTCGTGTACGCTCAGAAGTTTATGACTGGCGAGCCGCTTCCCGCCGACAGGGAGTTCACATTTGAATTGACTTCTCTGGATCCGTCGGATCAAAGCGGTAAGATCAAAGGCGTCACGATGCCTGATCCGGCAACGGCGTCGGTCACCCTGCACAAGGATGATACACAGGCTGATCCTGTTGCATTCAAGCCAATCGAGTTCACAGCGGCAGGTATCTATACCTTCCAGATTGCTGAGCTCAACGGAGGCCTGCCCGGATTCGGATACGCGGCCGACAAAGCAGTCAAATTCAGCATCGAAATTGAAGATGACCATGGTGTTCTGAAGATCAAGAACGACAGTATCGCTGCGCTGGTGAAGCCTGTCGATCCGCCGGTGACTCCTATCGAAGGAACAGATGTTGCCGTTACAGTGGAAGAGACAACGGGTGAAGATGATCAGGGTCATGTCGTAAAGATCATTGTTGTGACAGCCAAGTTCACCAACAAGTATGATGTGACACCTACTAAGTACCAGCCCAAAGTAACCAAGTCCATGGTGATGCCGTACAAGCTGTCCGATAAGGAGTTGACATTCAACTTCACACTGGAACTCACAGAAGCGCTTTATACAAAGGCAAATGGAGACACTGTAGATGTTACCGACAGCGTAATTATTCCGGAGAACGCAAAGAAGACCACATTGAAGGTTCCGGCAGGATCTCTGGCAGAAGTGGAAGCTTTCTTTGGAGAAAAAGCTGTTGACCTCATCGAATTCAAGAAAGCCGGCGTCTATAAGTTCTCCATCAAAGAGACGATCCCGGAAATCGATAAGCGCGAAGATTATGTGTACTATGATGGTACGGAGTGGCTGCTGACGGTAACGGTTACGGATAACAACAGTCAACTTGAAGAAACCCATGTCTACGCAAGAGTTGACACACAGAACCAGGCGAGCGGTACAGAAAGCGGCTCCACTGAGGGTGGAACAGCCGGAGGAACCACAGAAGGTGGAACAACCGGCGGAACTACAGGCGGTGGAACAACCGAAGGCGGACAGACGAACGAAGCGACTGAGCCCACAAAGGAGAAGGGCGCAGAGTTCACCAACTACTACGTCTTCGATAACATGGACTTCCAGTTCAACAAGCTCGGTGAAGTGGAAGCAGGAACAGAAGGAGCAAAACCATACAAGTTCGAAGTCGGAACAACCGAATACAATGTGTTGGTAAAGCCGTTTAAGGGTGCGAAGTTTGCCCTGTACGAGGAGGATGCCTTCACAGCAGACTTTGAATTTGTGAATCCGAAACCGGAGAAACCTGCATATGAGTCAACGGTGTCCGGTGACGACGGAGTGGTGAAATTCACCGGCGTGAAGTTCACGGTCAGTGAGGATGTCCCGCCTGTATGCACAGCAAAGACCTATTACATGGTAGAGACAGATATGGTCGAACATGCTGATTCCTACTGGGACAACGACGCGGTTTACAAAGTCGTTGTCACCCCGGGTAGCGTGACGGTGAAGGACGGAACAGTAACTGTCGTTAAGCCGACTGTGGAGATCACGATAGCTAAGGAAGCTTCCGGAACTGCGAGCGGCGCAGGAACCGGCCATCTGTTCAAAACAACAGAAGGGGTAGGTGAAGAAGCGACTGAGGTATACAATATCGTCAACCTGCTTGTCAGTTACCGAATCCGTCTGCAGAAGAAGGATCAGGCTGCGGATACCCCGTTGGATGGTGTCAAATTCAGGCTCTTCCGAGAGGAAGACGTGGAGGTGGACGAGGATACGGGGAAGATTAAGGGAACACCGACGCCACTGAAATTCAAGGAAAAGGATGCCAACGGTACGTACGTTCTGGATCCGGCCGGTACAGTTACGGATCTCGTTACGAGCGACGGAGGCAAGCTCGACTTCGGACGCCTGGTGCTCGGTAAATACTACCTGCAGGAGATCGAAGTACCCAAATTGGATCCTGATGATAGCCCATTCGCGTACAAGGTCTTCGAGAAACCGATCCTGCTGACGCTCACAAAGGACGGCGCTACGGTTTCCGGACCGAACTTCACGATCAACACAACGACAACTGCTTATGCAGAGATCGCGCAGACAACAGACAGCCAAGGCCATGAGCTGCCGCACGACTACACGATCACGGTCTTGAACGTACCGTTCGGCGACCTGAAGATTACCAAGTCGATCAACGTCCTGACGGGACCGGATCCGGTGACCTTCGTCTTCCAGATTGACTGGAAAGATCTGGATGGAAATCCGCAGACACGGTACGCGGCAATCAGCTTCGGAGAGGGAATTACCAGCGAAACTGAAAGAACTTATTTCCTCAAGAAGGCAATTCCTGTCGGAGCACAAGTTACGGTGACAGAAGTAGAGTCCGGATTGCGTTACACGTTGACAACAGCTCTAAATACGACACCGACGATTTCTGCAGAAGGGGTGGTAGGCGCAACATTTGAGAACACCCATGATACTCCGGGTGGAGGCTACGGTGTTGTGAACCGCTTTGAAAAACAGAATAATGGAGAGTATCATTGGGAGAAACTTCCGGACAGCGTGCTTAGCGACTCTGGAGGTACCGGTGGATCCGGTACCTCCGGGGAAGCCGGTGCTACCTGAAACTTCGGCAGATGAAGGAGATGATATGAAATGAAAAAGAAACATCTGGTTCTGGCCGCTATGGCGATCGTCTTGGTTCTCTGCTCGAGTATCGGGACGGCGATAGCCTACTTCACCACCTATGCCGGAGGGAACGGCGGATATGTCATCCATCTGGGGCACAAAAGCGTAATCCATGATGTATACACGGACGTGAAACAAATCAGCATTCAAAATGTTGCAGATGGCCCTGAGGATGTCGGGAAATATCCGATTTTTGTGAGGGCAAAGGTCTATCACGGAACTGACAGCATCGTAACACCTACAGAATATGCGAACTGGAGACCGGTCGGCGAGTACTTCTATTATTTAGACCCGCTCTATGCAGATCAAAATCCAAGTGCAATGTCCACGACCAGTACCCTGAAGCTGAAGGTGGATCCTAATCCGGCAGCAGATATCAAACCGGGTGACTTGGTGGATGTGATTGTAACTTATCAGAGTGTACCGGCGATGTTTGACGCTAATGGGAATCCGAATATGGAAAAATCCTGGGCGAATCAGGAAGCAATCACCATGCTTGGTTAATAAGGAGGTGCTGAAGAAATGAAAAAGTTTTTGCGATCTCCGGTTGTAACAGGACTGATGTTCCTGGTCGCCATAGCACTCCTCGTGACCGGTTCGTTTGGTACGACCCAGGCAGCGCTGCAATATCGCTCGCAAGACCATGAATCTACTTATGTCTTAAAGCACATCGGTGTGGCACTGCTTGAAAACGGAGGACAGATTGCCCACAGGACCTACGGCGATAAAGCGGAGTCTGGATTCACCGATGTACAGAACGGCAGTATTGTTTTGAATAATCTCCAATCGGATAACGATCCCGAACCGGACAAGCAAGTAAAGATCGGGAAAAAATATCCCTGTATCATCCAGGCAGCAAATACCGGTACAATCGACCAGTATGTCCGTGTAATCATACGTAAGTACTGGGTCAAAACTGCCAGCAACCCAGGCGGACAAGGCTATTTCAAAACCGATGGCAAAATAGTCAATGGCGAAAAAGAAGCTGACCCAGCTGTGATCAGCTTTACCAAGATTACGGATGACATCTATAATCCGGATTATATCCTTCTGACCGCCGACAAGGGGGACAACAGAAATACTTACAACACTACAAACTGGTATAAGGATGAATCCTTCTCACAAGAGTGTGATGTGTATTACTACAAGGGGATTTTGAAGGAGAAGGAAACAACAGAATCGCTCTTCAATTATCTTGCAATTTCCAACGAAATCTCTAAGTATAAAATGGTCAATGTCACTACAGAGGGATCCACCACCACATATACCTACGCTTTTGACGGCTATGGCTTTGTGATTGAAGCGGAGGTCGATGCGATACAAACGCACCACGCACGCGCTGCGATGATAAGTGCCTGGGGAACCAGCGCCGACGTTATGAACAAAATCGGAATTCCGACTGAATGACCAAAGGAGGTAAGAACATGAAACAGAAACTGATTTGTATTCTCCTGATTGCAGTTTTGATCTGCAATTTCTCCGTTACCTCCTTTGCAGCGGACGGAAGCGTGACGTTCACGGCAGACGCAAAGATGGTAGATGAAAACCTGCAGATCGACTTCTCCGACCTTGAGCCCGGCGATGTGGAGACCTTCACGGTGTCTGTCCGCAATCAACACAGATACACAACACGCTGGTATATGTCCAATGAGGTGCTGAAATCCCTGGAAGACAATACTCATATCAGCGGTGGTGCCTATACGTATGTTTTGACCTACAAGGGGCCCAAGGGATCTACAACGAAGATCTATGACAGTACTGACCGTGCCAACGACTACGTCGGCGGTGAGCATGCCAATTCTAATGTGCCGGTGGGCCTGCATGAGGCAACCAGCAACCTGGAGAACTTCTTCTTCCTGGATACGCTGAACACCGGGGAGTCGGGAACGGTAACTCTGACAGTAGGGCTGGAGGGTGAGACACAGGACAACAGCTACCAGAACACGGACGCTCAGGTTCGCATGAACTTTGCGGTAGAGCTCTCAAGCCCAAATTCCAACCGTACAGCGGTCAAGACCGGCGATGAAAACAATCTGGTCCCGTATTATATTGGCATGATCATTGCAGGGCTGCTGTTCCTTTACCTCGCGCTGGATGCCTATACAGACCGGAAGTTCCAGAAAGGCAGGGGAAGAAAGTGAAACGATGCAGAAGACTTCTCCTGGCTCTGCTGGTGTTAACCTGCTTGATATCAGAGCTTGCTCCGATGACAGGCTTGGCTGCAGTGCGAGAGCGGAAATACTGGGTACGTTTCCATGGGGGGAACGTCGGAACGATCAGCGGAACATCAGACTTTGAGAGAACGTATCAGAGCTATGTGACGACACCCGCTGTGACTGTAAATGATGATTATTACCTGAAGGGCTTCAAGGAGAGTGGAAAGGATCCAGATAGCTTCTATGGCCCGGGCGGTATGATCCAGGTGACGAAAGACATAGACTATGTTGCCGTTTACGGCATCAGAGGCACTGAGGTCAAATACACCGTACAGTACCTTCTGTATGGTACTACGAACAAACTGGCTCCGGATGGTACTTTCTACGCAGGCATTGGTGACCGGCCGATCTCCTCCTATATCTACATTGAGGGATATCAGCCATACCAGCGTTCGACCAAGACGATTACAGATGTCGAGAGCGAGAACGTGCTCGTCTGCTACTACACGGTGATTCCCCCGGCAACCACAACCACCACAACGACGGGTGGCGGCGGTGCTGCTGTTGCAGGCGGTGGCGGCGGTGCTGCGGTAGCGGCAGGCGCGGCCAATGCAGCCGGAGCGAATGCAGCGAACCCGGCGAACCCGGCGAACCCGGCGAACCCGGCAGGCGGAGCGAATGCGGCCAATCCCGCCGGCGGAGCAACGAATCCCGCACCGGCAGTCCCGCAGTACCAGCAGACCGAAGACATCCTGGATCTTGACGTGCCTCTGGCTGCGCCGGACTTTGGGCCTACCGTCGGACAGCAGGCGGTTCCCAATGCACCGAAGGCGATCGAACCGACACAGCGCAGTCCGCTTCCGAACTGGATGCTGATTGCAGGCGTTGTGGTTCTGGTCGGCCTGATCTCGATGCTGTACTGGTATCTGCTCTTCTACCGGAAGAGAAAACGCTTTGAACAGCAGTATGATTTCTCAGTGTTCGAGGATACCAAATAAGATTCCCGCAGAAAGATAAAACAAACTGTTTCAGCACCGTCCGCATCAACGCGGCCGGTGCTGATTCTTATAGCAGGACCTCCTCATAGCCTGCTTCCAGGAGTATATCGCTGAAAAAGATATCACCGTCTGATGCACACGGACGGTGATCTCTTTTGATGATGTGCTTTCTACTTGTCAAGCAGCTAAAAATTGAGTATAATAACTTATTCACTCTTTAGGAGGAACGGACAACATGGAAGAAACCGGAAGAAACTTCATTGAAGACTTTATCATCGACGATCTGACCAAGGGCGGACAGTTTGAAGGCATGCAGGTGCATACCCGTTTCCCGCCGGAGCCGAACGGATATCTCCACATCGGCCACTGCAAGGCCCTGACCATCGATTTCAGCACGGCAGAGCACTTCGGAGGACTCTGCAATCTTCGTTTTGACGACACGAACCCCGCCAAAGAGGACACGGAATATGTGGAAGCCATTCAGCAGGACATCCACTGGCTGGGCTTTGACTGGGGCGACAGACTGTACTATGGGTCGGACTATTTTGACAGGACCTATGAATATGCCATTGAGCTGATCAAAAAGGGCCTTGCCTACGTGTGCGAGCTGACACCGGAACAGTTCCGCGAGTACCGCGGTGACACGACCCATCCGGCCGTGAGCCCGTGGCGGGACCGCCCCGTTGAAGAGAATCTGGACCTCTTCGAGCGGATGAAGAACGGGGAATTCCCGGAAGGGAAGTATACCCTGCGCGCGAAGATCGACCTTGCCAGCGGCAACTTCAACATGCGCGACCCCGTGCTCTACCGCATCCGCTATATCGAGCACCACCGCCAGGGCACCAAGTGGTGCATCTACCCGATGTACGACTTTGCCCACCCCATCCAGGACGCGCTGGAGGGCATCACCCACTCCCTCTGCTCTCTGGAGTATGAGGCGCACAGGCCCCTCTACGACTGGGTCGTGTCCAATGTCACCATTCCGGGCCACAAGCCCCGGCAGATCGAGTTTGCCCGCCTCGGCATCAACTACACGGTCATGTCCAAGCGCAAGCTGCGCAAGCTGGTGGAGGAGGGCTACGTCTCCGGCTGGGACGATCCGCGCATGCCGACGCTCTGCG
>CAZMXF010000010.1:0-24872 GCA_964570015.1 uncultured Oscillospiraceae bacterium
AAAAGAAACGCGATCCTGACGCCCATCAAGTGAAGAAGGGCAACACCTGGCATTTGGAGTATAAGGCACATGTTGGCGTGGACAGAGACAGCGGTATTGTTCATACTGTCAGGGTCACAGCAGCCAATATACATGATGTGGCCCTGACTTCTGAACTCATGTACGGAGAGAAATAAACCCTCAACGGAGACAGTGAATACTTGGGCGCTGAGAAGCGCAAAAACGCCTAAGTACGCAACAAATCGGCAAGAGGATTCGGTATGAGATAAACCATCGTCCCAGCCAAATGCGCAAGCTTAGCAAACGCGGTCAGTACAAGATAAAAAAACGGGAGCATGCCAAGTCTTCTGTGCGTGCCAAGGTCGAACCTGTTTTCGGTGTTGTAAAAGGCCTGCTTAAATACAAAGAGAACAGATATCGAGGACTTCAAAAACAAACGCAAAATTCAGCATCATGTATGCGCTGGCGAACCTGATCCCGGCAGACAGGTCCTGCCTGGCAGTCTGATTCAGAATACCTCCGTAAGAAAAATGCAGGGGCACTAACGGCAGTTTGCTATTTTACAGAGGACTTAGTACTCATTTCACTAATTGGGCGGTGTTGCCCTAATAATGACTAGAGTATTTTCGTTTTTTAATGAAAAACAGTCCGAATGGCGAAAATCCAATTGCAAAAATGACACATGTCTACCTTCGCTCTGAAGCAGTAGTGGTCGCCAATGAGAATGTGGAGAATAATAACCTCTCAGAAGTAAAAGGACACGACGAGTTAAAGAGAACAGAAGGCATTGACAGGAAGTTTTCGATGAAAGAGGCAAGATTGAAGTTCAAGCATTTGAATCCGACAATAAAGATTTAGCTGGTACAAAGTACTAGAGGGAGAAAAAACGATATTTGTTTGGCAGGAGGGTTTTATGAATACTATTCCATTCAATATTCCACCTTGTGTAGGAGATGAATATGATTATATCAAAGAGGTGATATCCTCACATAGAATCTGTGGCGATGGGATTTATACGAAAAAATGCCACGAATGGATGGAGAAACATTTTGCAGCACAAAAAGTACTCTTAACTACCAGTGGTACAACAGCGTTGGACATGGCGCTACTCCTTTGTGATTTACAACCGGGCGATGAGGTAATTCTGCCGTCATATACTTTTTCCAGTACTGCGACAGCGGCTGTGCTGGTAGGTGCAAAGCTCGTTTTTGTCGATATCCGACCGGATACCATGAATTTGGATGAAACTAAGCTGGAAGCAGCTATCACAGAAAAAACAAAAGTAATTATAGTAGTGCATTATGCAGGGGTTGCTTGCGAAATGGACTATATTATGAAAATTGCAAAAAAATACGATCTTCTTGTCGTAGAAGATGCAGCACAGGGAGTGATGAGCAGTTATAAGGGGAAAGCGCTGGGGACAATTGGTGATTTAGGATGTTACTCTTTCCATGAAACAAAGAATATTTCTATGGGTGAGGGCGGAGCTATTTCAATCAACAATCCCAAATACAATGATAGAGCAGAGATACTACGTGAGAAGGGAACCAATCGATCTCGGTTCTTCCGGGGTCAGGTGGATAAATACACGTGGGTTGATAAAGGCGATAGTTTCCTACCAAGTGAGTTGAATGCTGCATATCTCTGGGCCCAATTGTTACACGCTGATGAAATAACTTTCGATAGGATGATTACCTGGAAAAAGTATCGAGAGGCGTTACTGCCACTGGCTGAAGATGAAAGAATAGAACTTCAGCAGATCCCAGAATATTGTAAGCATAATGCACATATGTTTTACATAAAGCTTTGCGATCTGCAAAACAGGACAGCATTCATAGACTGGATGAAAGACCATGGAGTGTGCTGCGTTTTTCATTATGTTCCACTCCATTCTGCACCTGCAGGGCTGCGTTTCGGAAGGTTTTCAGGAAAAGACTTATACACTACAAAAGAAAGTGATAGATTAGTTCGGCTTCCTCTTTATTATAAAATGAATTCCACGGATGTACAATATATCATTCATACTGTTTATAGTTTTTTTAATAAGGGTTGAAAATAAAGAGGAGAGTAATATGGATAGCGTGGATGTATCTTTTGTAATTCCCTGTTATAATTCTGGAAAAACAATTCGAATTGTAGTTGCAGAAATATTAGCTGCTATTAATAAATTACGATCATATGAAATCATCTTAGTCAACGATGGGTCCAAGGATAACACATTGCAGGTGATTCGAGATCTATGTGAGAATTATTCAGGAGTAGTAAAAGGAATTCATCTTACTAGAAATTTTGGACAGGAATCTGCTATTATGGCAGGCTTCAATCATTGTAAGGGAGCGATAGTGGTTTGTCTTGATGATGACGGTCAGTCGCCAGTAGATCAAGTTGAGAAGATGCTCGAAAAAATCGATGAGGGATATGATCTGGTGTATGCTGATTATTATGAAAAAAAGGAGACTCCTTTTAGACTGGTTGGGAGCAAACTAAATGAAATAATGATGATTAACTTATTGAATAAACCAAAAGAAATTGCGGTAAACAGTTTCTTCGCATGTAGTAGGGTAGTTGCGGATGAAGTAATAAAGTATAAAGGCGCTTATCCATATCTCCCTGGATTGACATTAAGATCAACCAAAAATATAGCAAACATCAAAGTGGAACATAGAGAACGTTCAGAGGGAAAATCAGGATATACAATAAAAAAATTAATATCACTTTGGATAAATGGTTTTACTTCTTTTTCTGTTAAACCACTTAGGGCTGCGACATTTATCGGGGCTTTCTTTGCAGTTGTTGGCTTTGTTTTTATGCTTGTCGCCATCATTCGGAAAATATCCGGGGGTAATGTACAGTTAGGATGGACCTCTCTTATTTCACTGATCACCTTTTTCGATGGAATAATACTTGTTATTTTAGGATTGGTGGGTGAATATGTTGGACGACTATATTTATGTATCAACGAAACGCCACAATATGTGATCAAAGAAACAATTGGAATGGATGAATAATATTTCAATTAGATAATTCGATACATACATAAACCATAACCATATCAAAACTAGAAAGACTATTAAATACGTAACGTAACTGTAATTGACTACAGTTACATCTACTTAACAAACATGAATTGTTTGTGAAAGGAATAAGGATGATGAGACTAGAAAAAAGAGTGCTTGTCCTAGGTGCAGGAGGCAATGTGAGCCAAGGAATTATTAAAGCACTTCGAAAAACGAATCTCCCGATTCATATTCTAGGAGCATGTGTTTCAGAATATTCAAAAGGGTTATATATGTGTGATGAAGGTTATATTTGCCCATATGCATCCGAGATGGAATTTATTCCATGGGTGATAGATTTTTGCAATATGCATGACATTGACATTATTATGACTGGCGTGGAGGAAAATATCATCGAACTGGCTAAGAACAAAGACGTGCTTAAGGCGTGTACAAAAGCGGTGTTTGTTTCTTCATCGTATAATCAGTTGCTGGTTGGACAGGACAAATTTTTGACTTGCAGATTTCTGCAGGATAAAGGGTGTAATTATCCCCCATATGAATTATGGACTAGCATGAATGCAACGAAAGATTTTGCCGACAGAGTGGGCTATCCCATCATCGCAAAGCCAAGAAATGGTAAAGGATCTAAAGGCGTTTTTGTTTTCAGGTCAGCAAGAGATGTAGAAAAACAGACTTTTTATGAAAATTATGTTTTAGAAAAGGTCATAGGAAATGAAGAGACAGAGTACACGATAGGGTGCTATGTAGACCGAGATGGGAATCTTCAACAACTAATACCAATGAGACGAAAATTACTTCATGGGACTACCATGTGGGCCGAAACAGTACAAAACGAGAAAATAATAGATGAATGTACTAAAATATGTAATGCATTTAAACCAACAGGACCTTTAAATATACAATTAAGATTAGATAGTAATGGAACTCCAATATGCTTTGAACTAAATGTTCGGTTTTCTGGGACAACCGCTATACGATCACATTTTGGGTTTCAAGATGTAAAAGCAATGATTTTAGAATATTGCTATGAAGAGGGAATTTCTGAATGCTTTCAAATAACACAAGGGGAAGTATTTCGCTATGATGAAGAATTATACTTAGAGAGCGACACCATAGAATTGATGAAAACCAATAAAATGATAGAAAACATACAACGGTATTTGCTGTTCAAAGAGGTATAGACTATGGGGGACATATTAGTAACTGGATCAAATGGTTTTATCGGAAAAAACATATTGGAAGTGCTGACGAAAGAACATCATATTATCGGCATAGGACGCAGAGAAGAATCTAGGAATATATGTGACCAGTATATAAGATGGGATTTAGGGCATGAAGCTGTTCCTGATATGATTAAATCTGAGAAGATAGATTATATTATTCATGCTGCAGCGAGACTCGACAAAGATGATATGTCTGATGGGCTGGTATATACAAATTGTGTCGGAACATTTAATATTGTGAAATTTGCAAAAGAATTCAAGGTCAAAGGAATTATATATCTCTCTAGTTTGCCGGTCATAGGTTACTCACATTCTGTACCAATCAATGAAATGGCAAAGATTCAGCCTCCGACCATGTATCATGCAACAAAAGCTTCCGGTGAACTAATTGTAAACCAAGCAACTCATTTTGGCGTTAAGGTAGCAATATTACGAATCCCTTCGCCAGTAGGGCCAGGAATGCCAGTTAACACAATTGTTCCTGTTTTTGTTCAGAGGGCATTGCGTGGAGAGAATATTGTCCTTCAAGGTGAAGGGAAGAGAAAACAAAACTATCTTGATGTTCGCGATATAGGCAGTGCGGTGAAACGTATTATTGAGATAGGTGGAATAGATGGAATATTCAATATCGGTGCAAAGAATATACTTAGCAATAAAGAATTAGCTGATTTATGCGTTGACTGTTTAAATAGTAAATCGAGGATCACTCTCTCAGGAACAGAAGATCCTTTTGAAGAAGTGGATTGGACAACAGACGATTCTAAATTGAGAAATCTGATAGGAGACTATCAGAAGTACACTATGGCTTCATCCATCATCGATATAGCAAGTAAACTAGAATGAAAATTCTTTTTTTTAGTGATGCACATGGAAATCAGTATGCATTAAGACAATTATACACAGAAATTGCTAGAAATAAACCCGATAATGTGATCTTTGGAGGGGACATCTTTGGGTATTATTATGGACAAAGGGAGATTTTGTCGTTAATACGAAAAATGAGCTGTACTTGTCTGCTTGGAAATCATGATCATTACTTTCTTGAACTGATGGAAGGAAGAGTAGATGAAAAAACACTTGTGGAAAAATACGGTTCAACCTATCATAATATTGTGAATAAGATTTCCTTTGACGATAAGCAGTTTCTTCTTGGTTTAAAAAGCAGATATGATATGGTCGTGGATGGACTGCATTTAGTGTTTGTACATGGAAGTATAGAAGACCCGTTGAATGGACGTATCTATCCAGATACAATTATTGGAGACATTACACCTTATTATGGAATAGACTATGTGTTTATGGGACATACTCATCATAAGCTCGTTTTAAAACTTGCAAATGGCACAGTATTACTAAATGCTGGATCGATAGGGCAACAGCGAGATGGGAAAGGCTGTACATACGGCATTTTTGACACTGAAAGTAGAAAGTGGACAATCAAAGAAATTCTGTATGACCGAGAAGCACTAGTGATGGAAATCAAAAAAAACAATGAAAGTGAGGAGGTTTCCAAACGCTTAATAGATGTGCTATATAGGAGAAATATATAAACTAAAGGGGCTATGATGATGGAAAATGTCATAATATTTGGGACTACCGATTTAGCTGAGGTATTAGTATATCATCTTCAACATGATGAAAGGTACAAGATCGTTGCAGTAACAGTTGAAATGAAATACTGCAATGAGAAACATTTTGCAGATTACCCACTAATTCCATTCGAGACAATTAATGACTATATAGAGGATGATTATGGCTTTTTCATTTGTGTAGGGTATTCACAGATGAATGAGGGAAGAAAAAAAATATATCATAAGATAAAAAACAATAACTATCGAGTCCTTACTTATATTCATCCAACTGCAGTAGTTCAGACGAACAGAATAAGCGAAGGATCCTTGTTCTTTGAAAATGTTACAATTGGACCCTACTGTACAATCGGAACATGTAATATATTCTATCCATGTGCGCATCTGGCGCACCACTCAAAAGTAGGAAATTATAATTTTTTTGCTATTTCGAGTTCTGTTGCTGGCCATGTGATAGTCGAAAACCAATGCTTTTTTGGAAATAATTCGACTACAAAGAACGGTATAATTATTAGGAATAAAACACTTTTGGGCGCAGGGGCATATTTAGATAAAGATACAGAAGAAGGCGCGGTAATCGTGCCTGAAAGAAGTATTCGACTTGAGAATAAAACGTCAAATGATTTCGCGCTATAGGATAGTAGCGACTTATAACGTTTATAATAAGCACTGCATCTTGTATAGAAAACTAAATCCTAAATTGCTTATGCAGTTTCATTCGAGTTGTCAGAGAAAACAATCCGAGACAAAACAAAAGAGCTACGAATCCTCTTCCATTGTATTAACTCCTAGTACAGCATCTAATCCATAATATTCTGCAACATTGATGTTCGGACCGATAGAGGAATCGAAGGAATTAAGCTCAAATGGGACTGCATAGGAGGTATATGGGCTATAGTTTTCGAGTATAACACTGCGTTGGTCAGCGGCCAAGGCAGTGTTTATTTTCTGTTCCCGCAGTTGTTGTTTATGGTAGGAGATGGCAACATCCAATACCCCTACTGGAAACTGCATTAAAAAGAGAACCGAGAAACAAGCTATCGCGACACCCAAAAAAATAGACCTCTGTACACGGCAAAGACCTGCAAAAAGCAAGACTGTAGATAAAAGTAACAGAAAGATGGTTGTACACAAGTGCCTTGGGACAAGATATGCAGCGAATGTATATGATAAATGGGCTAACAGCGCACTGATGAGAAGAAGGCCTGAAGCAAACAGAAGGCGACTCTCTAGCTGATATGAAACTGCAAGAGCAAACAGTATGGCCCAGAGCAAAAGAGGCCAGAGCAGATAATCATGAGCAGTTTTGAACACCTCTCTGAAATTATACCCAATGACAGAAATCGATGAAGCGCCAGCTCGTCCAGCTGTGGCAGGTGCGGTCATAAGGAATACATAACCTGCCAGTGCGGCGATTATCCAAAGAAAGGGCATTAGGCGAAGCCGTTGTTTTTTCCTCACTTCTAATAGAAAAAGACAGGTGGCAAGAAACAGAAACACTAGGGAGGCATTCTCTGACCAGGTTCCAAAGACAAAAGAGAGTATTACCCTGAGACCAGAACTGAGAGCATTCACACTATAAGGTAAATCCAAGTATTCCATGAGGAATGGGAATAGAAACAGTAATGAGCAGGAAAGACCCCAGAAATAGTTCACAGCCCCATCCAACCAGAGCACATTTTCACCGAAAGCCGGAAGAAAAAAACAGAAATAACAGACACAGAAAAGAAGAATGAGTAGATTGTGCTTCCATGAAGAAAGAGAAATGAGACGCCGAATCAATCGACACAATAAGATCGCATTCAGCGCATTCAGTACACAGTATACTTGACGGGGGAGTAACAACATCAACTGTACAAAACCGTGCACGATAACGCGCCCATTGGTCAGATTACGATGTGCTGCCATGGAAGGAATAATCTGGCTGATGTGCTGGATTCGTGACCAGTCAACCCAACTAAAGCAATAAGCAAAATCATCTGAAACCATAGGAGTAAAAAAAGATAGACCAAAAACAACACAGAAAACAATCAGATAAAAAGCAAGGAATGTATAAAATGCTAATGGGTTTGATATCCTATAGATTCGGCAGCTAACGGGCTTGGTTGTGTTCACCACGAGAAAAACTTCCTTCCTTTATTTGCTTTATTCATATAGAAAACGTGGAAAGACTCAAAAAAGGATCAAGAGAGAAAAAATCATATGAAAAAAAGTATTATTCCTGCTCCATGAAGGAAAAGCATCATTATCATTTGTTCAGGGATGGTTTATCGGTGGAGTTATGGTCTTTGTTCATCCATCGGGTTAAGTCATTTATTAATAGATTGGTTCTTACAACTGCCCCTTCTTCGCTCAAATGCAAACTGGAGTTATAGAATAGATCATATGGTATAAAGTAATCTGTAAAATGAGAGATTAATTCGGGGTTTAAGATACTTCGTAATTCTTTCTCAAAATGTAAATATTGAACCGTTGATGGGGTGAAATCCCCATCGGCAATCGGAAAGCCTGCTATCAATAATGTAGCACCATGAGTAGCAATATATGTTTCTAATTGGTTCAGCCGATTAATACAAGTAGTGTTTATTTCGGGAACACTGATAGATGTGTCATTAAATAAATAGCTATCATTATACCGTAAATAGATATCTCCATATTGATTAAATGCATTCCGGGAATAGCATGTATTGGGAGGGGGGATATTTCCTGGTTGCCCAGCAATGTAGTTATTAATACATCGTACTACATACATTGGAAAGGCCTTAGATAAACGGAAAAAATCTTTTGCTCTGATTATTGGCCATAGCTGACGGTGATGCTCGAGTGTTATCCATGCTAAAGAAGGATCTGGTATCGTGTCGTCGTCAGAGTAAGAAGAATGACAGACAATAACTATATCTCCCTCATTGATACCAAGTTTAACCATATTCTCAAGAAATGCATTTCCAAGGCCTCCATGGAGACCTAAATCAACAACAGGCATGTTAAAAACGTGTTCAATTAAATCAGACTTAAAACCAAAGCATACATTAGAATTACCAACAAGAATTATACGTGCTCCGGGTATAGACTGTAATCTCTCTATTTTATCTACTATAGCAGCTTGATAATTCCCAAGAAACTGATTCCCGACAAAAAGAGAGATAAATATAAGAAAAGAAAGTAGGATAAGATTTATACCAAAAAAAATAATGGTTTTTTTCAGAAAAAGTTTCATGTATTCTCCGTTAGAATTGAAAATATACAAATTCAGAAGAACCAACTTGGGGCATAAAGAGTATTATGATCCATATGAGAAGGATATATACAATCCATCTTAACAGGATACTTCGCGTTGAAATCCATTCTATAACATCTATTCTTAGTGAAGCATAATCATATGCAGATAACAGTCCAAGAAAACAAATAAGCTTAAAAAAATCTTTTTTTTCCATTCCGATTCCAAGTTGATTTTTCATTGTGAACCCATTAAATACATATGTGAATGGATCATTAATCCCGTCAAATATGTGCGTAAATAAATAGAATGCGTCGTCGACTGTCTGTGCACGGAAGAAAACCCAGGCAAACATAGTAAATAAAAAAACAGCTATTATGCTAACATAGTGTGCAAAAAATGATTTCTTCTCCCTTAGATGAAAGCTGTTTTCGATTGTCTGAGCTATACCATGTATGCCTCCCCAAATTATGAAAGTCCAATCAGCTCCATGCCACAATCCACTAACAAGGAAAGTGAGTAATATGTTAAAATGGTGACGAACCTTGCTCACGCGGTTTCCCCCGAGAGGAATATATATGTAGTCGCGGAACCATGTAGAGAGAGAAATATGCCATCGACTCCAGAATTCATGTATGGAAGAAGAAAAGTAAGGGCTATTAAAATTGTCCATTAGCTCAATTCCGAGTACTTTTGCAGTACCCCGAGCAATGTCAGAATATGCTGAAAAATCACAATAGATCTGAATCGTGAATAAAAATGTCGCTAAGAGTAGTGCAAAGCCTTGAAATAATTGAATATGGGAAAACACCCTTTCAACGTATGTTGATACGCAATCAGCAATTACAAGTTTTTTGAAATATCCCCATGCCATAAGTTTGAGACCGTAGGTAGTTCGCCTGTAGTCAAACTGATGTTGCGCCTTGAGCTGTGGTAATAAGTTCTTTGTTCGTTCAATTGGTCCTGCAACAAGTTGGGGGAAAAATGAAACAAAAGTTGCATAAATGCCAAAAGAGTGTTCTGCTGGAATCTCACATCGATATATATCGATTATATAACTCAACGCCTGAAAGGTATAAAATGATATTCCGACAGGGAGAAGCGGGTTAAAGCTGGGCAGGATAATATCAATTCCTAAATATCCAGATAATTGGATAATAGATGATGAGAAGAAATTATAGTATTTAAATGTAAATAGTATACTTAAACATGTGATGAGTGAAATTAATAAAACTACCTTTTTTTGTTTGCCACTGTTGGCCTTTTCTATAGCTAAGCCTGCGAGGAAAGAGATGATGGTTATGAGCATTATCAATAGTATATATTTTACATTCCAATTCATGTAAAAAAAATAACTAGCAACCAACAGTAACGGCCATCTTCGCTTGTTTGGTAATGTCCAGTATAGTCCAAACACAATAGGTAAAAAGATTGCAAACTGAATGGAGTTGAAAAGCACCCCAGTCGCCCCTTCCATGCTTTGGTATTGGGATATTGATTTTTGCTTTTCTATATGTAGACCACAAGGAATGAAATACGAAAGACTATTTATGGTTTTCTCAAAAACCAGCTAAATAAACAATACAAAGCACATACTGTCGTATAAAAAAGAGTAAGTCCAGAAAAGAGCGTAAGAGTTCTAGGTATACTCTGTTCCAAGCATTCATCATAAGAATGGACAATCCAGCTTTTTGTCTTGAAAGTCTCATCTAACTTGGACATAATCCAGCTCAATCCATATCTGCGCTTTGCCGTTCCATTTTTCCCTTAAATCATATTCCAGTCACAGGCGTCCAGGTACATCTGTGCTTCGCTCTCTTCTTTTGCTGCTCAGCTTTTTCGCCCTAATGCCGGGCCGGATAAGCGTATTCCTCTTGCTCCTTGTCTGGTAAAGCTTGTCTGCCAGAATTGCGATCAGGCAGTATCCACATCTTCGAAAACAGTTTTCAATCACAGCAGGAAGGTCATTACCTTTATTGAAAATGTTCCAACAGGGCTGGTCTATAAATGTATATCCGTTTGCCACAGAGAGATGAAGGTTCTGTCCAAATCCCGTAGGACCAGGCCTTTTCCCTCGTACAATGGGACGAACATGAGGCTGCTGCAAACTGACAATTCTGTCCTCGCATCGATGGGTTCCACTTTCGTACATTTCCTTCTGGTACAGATAAATCCGTTGGTATCACCAGCAACCGGTCTTTGAGCCAATATGTATTCTTCTTCCCAAATTTGTACGAGGAACTGCATCTCACTCTGGCGCTCAGTTGCCTTTTCAATGTAGTTGAGCTGTAGTCCTGCTCCCGCACACAACTTCTTTCGAGTCCACTTTTAAATTTCGAGATGATGAGAAACGACTGTCGAGCTTTTTTCCTGTTATACAGATACTTGTGCTGCTCGTGAGAAACACACGGCCCCAAGAGATCAATAGCGGTTTCTATATTCCCTCTGCGCTGATTGAGCAGATCAATATCTGTTGGATACTTGATGTCTGCACCTGCTACGGTTGCGTCCATGATTAAGGTTCCAAAGTTCGAATCAGAAATTGTTATTTCAGGAATCACTTCGGCGCTTCCACCGCCACCAGATCCTTTCCCTGAATGATCGTCATTCCTGTCTACATCTCGCATTTCTTCCGGCCATTTCCCAGTGCAGATGTACTCGTCTACCTTGGCACAAACTCTATTGGGAATCACTTTCGGAAATGTTCCATCATGGATGGAGCGAACAGAAGCTCCATGTGAAATTCGCGCATTCCCCAATAATGCTGAACGTACGGATTTTCCTGGATGTACCGGACTGTGCCCTCATCGCTTAATCTGTCAGACTGCCGCAGACTGACTGCTCCAAAAGCAATGCATGTCCTGTTTCCTGAGACATGGATTGCAGATAGTAGTCCTCTATGCGATTCCAAGGCGTGATTTCCACAAGCTTGACCAATCTGTTTTTGGCATCCAGTTTTCCTCCAAAGGGAAGGAAAAAACCTTCTATTGTCAACTGCTCATTTTTTGCCCTTACAGTATATGTAGCCACTCCATAATAACTTGCAAATTGAAGATCCTGCCGGTTTTGACTGACTTCGTTATACCATGTTCAGTATTATTTGTCATAAATTACTCGTAACCAGATAACAGTTTACACCATATTCAGTACTTTTTCATTCTAAATAAGACTTTTGGCAGATCCTATCTTAAGATAAAGATTATAAACTGATCATAGAGCTTTTATATATTATACTTACCATAAATTCCTTTGTCAATTTTGAGATGATAAATAATACTTCCCGCTTGAATTATACAGGGAAAAGCCTGTATATCGCGCAGAATAGCTTTCAAATACAATTATGCTGCTATGTTACCCACTAAGTTTGGCCGTAGCGCCTTTTGGAGCTGCTCCGATAACCGATTCATAAAACCGACTAAAAAACTTCTCCATCTGACTATCGGAGATATGGAAGAATACATGGACTGTTTCGAGTAACACAGACAGGATCAGCCAAAGAGAGCGGTCGAAGCTGATATCTGTGACTTCTTCAATAAATAACCAAAATAGTTCTCCTATTATTCTGCTATCCATGTTTTCTCTGTGACGCACACTCAGAATCATATAACGGACTGCGGCGATCGTCAGATGGCATGAAAATGTGGCGAATGCTTTCCCCTCGCCCCACGGGATGATGCTATCTATCTGCGAAAGATAATCTTTTTCCTTCATCGTACTTTTGCCTACTCATCATTGAACGCGGACAGCGTCATCTGCTTATTCATACCTCTATTTTATCATACCGCGTGCTCTACCGCATCTTTCTGTGCGGTAAAACCCTAAACTCCTCTACTCTGAGAATCTGGAAGTATCCTTTGTATATCTCCACACGTGAAAACTCTCTTCAAGTACGAAATATTCTTGACACTACCTTTGCATTTCATTTACTAATACTTCCCACACTGAAGAGGTAAGCTTAAATCCTATCTGTGTCCAATTTAAGCTTACCTCTTCACTCCGCTATGGAATGTAGGGAGTTTAAAGATTTAGTATAATATTGAATGATTGAACCAAAATTGTAGGTTTTTCAATGATGTGTTACAAATTTTTAGTGATGAAGGAAGAACGGGAGGCGACGAGTTCATCAATAAATATTGAGGTGGCAAATCAGGTGGTGGAGAAAGAGAATAACATCTGCTTTGGTGAGTACTAGTTTAGAGGACACATTGGGAAATCATTATACTTTCTATTCCAGACAGCAAGCTGTTTCTGATAGTCGTCGAAGGAATGTAACTTGAGGTCAGCGAAAAATACTCATTCTCTTTTCGGTGACTTCGTTCTGCTTTATCATTATGTCTGGGCGTATATTGTTTTATGAGCTTATGTTGAATACTGAGCTTCTTTATGGTAACCTAAAAGAGTGTTTCTCTGCCGGAGCATTGCGCATTAAACCGGTTGGTAAACTCGGGACCGTTATCTGTCTGGAAGCATTCAATGGTGTAAGGGAATCGCTTTACACAGTGCTTGATGAATTCAGAAAACGAATACGAATTGTGCTCTTTGAAAGTTTCCAGATAGCGAAAACGGCTGTCTTCGCCTATGAACGTGTATTGGTAATAGTATCCACCATTCTCTTTGACGTCCTCAATAGCAGAACTTACTAGGCAGGAGATTGGGACGTATTTAACGTTGATCTGGATCTTCTGGCGTGGGAAGACCACTTCCTGATATACTTTTGAAATGTACTTTGGGTTAGGCAGTTTAACCGCCATTTGGCCTCTGTTCTATAAAAATCCTGTACAGGCCGGAAACAGACCTGCTGTAACTTCGTTACCGCAGCTTTACCCCCAATACTACCAGGCCAGCATTTGGGTTCCTTCGGAGCCTAGCGTCAATGAGCGTTATCTCCTCGGGCCGGTGCTGATTCACATGGCTACGAGGCCGATGGGAGTGATCTTCTTACAATTGCAGCGTACCGTCGTATCTTTTCATCTAGTGGTAATTGTATTGACGGTTTAAATGGTAGCGGATCGCTGCCTTCGTTACACCATATCTCTACACATAGTGAATTAGAGGTTGCCTATACCGGGCTGTTTGTGTTATCTTGTTCATTGCGAATAGGATCCACCTGCCTTTGGTTTTGTCTGAGCAACTCAACCTTAGCACGTTTCTTTCCTGTTTGCTATTCTTTTTTGCTATCTGTCACATATCTCTGTAAACCCTATATAATATTGAAGGATTGAACCAAAATGCTGTGGTTTTTTATGTTGGAACGTGATAAAATAATAAAATCTATACACCTATACACGTAACTGAATAAAATGACTGAATAAAATGGAGAATACCATGACCATGGCACAGAAACTCAAAATCAGAATACAGGACTCTCGCCCACTAAAGATCCTGTTCACCGTTGTGCTTGCGGCAGCTTATGTTGTGTCGGAACCAACACTTAGCAGTACGTATTTTCTCTATTTTACCTACAGAATGCAGACCTTGGTGATCTATGCTAACTATGCGGTGCTGACACTGGTTTATCTGCTTACCGTGCTGCAGCTTGTCAGCATATACCGGGCAAAAGAAAAGCTGGATACAGGTATGCTGCTGCCATATATCGCGGTCTACATCGGCTATCTTGTTGCGACTTTGGTGAACCCGGAGACAGGCAGCATGGCGAGATGGTCGGATTCATTTTTCTATTCAATGATTCCGCTATTGATCGCTTTCCTGTTCTGCACCACTGACGGAGGGAAACGATATTTTTTTACCACGGTATCGACGATCTATCTGATTCTTGCGATTCTGAACATTATCTTCTATTTCTTCCCGCAACTCTACATCGGGGAGGGAAAGGACTGGCGTGAGGAATTCTTCCTGGGCTTTGAAAATAAAGCCGGATGGCCGCTGATGATGGGCGCTTTTTTCACGCTTATGGACTGGAAGCAAAACGGGCGTCTGTGGAAGACGCTTCTGTACTTTGCTGTTCTGCTGGTAAACATCCGTATCATCTGGTGCATCACGGCACTGATCGGGACGATGCTTTTGTTTGCCTACTTTCTACTTCCCTTTGCCCGCAAGTGGGTGCAGAAATGGGACTTTCTGGTCTTTGTCGGAATTATTCTTGTTTTATTCTGCTGTCTGATGTTCTTCCAGAAATATACGGTCAGCTCGGAGCCGGTTGCCCTCATCATCGAAGAAGTCTTTAAGAAAAAACGCAGTCTCTCCGGACGCCTGCCACTTTGGCAGTTGGGGGTCGCGATCGTTATGAAAAAGCCCTGGTTCGGCGTTGGAGCACAGCTCAATCCGGGATTTATCCTGATGGCGGATGAATATGACGTCTGGTCCTGGTACCACGCGCACAACGAGCTGCTGCAGACCTGGTATGAAGGCGGCCTGCTGATGGTCGTTCTGGCAGTCCTGATGCTGGTATATGCTGCCTGGAGATTCCGGAATTGTGAGGATGCAAAGCTTGCCGGACTTTGCAAAATGATGCTCTTCCTCTTCCTCTTCATGCAGCTAAGCGACAACATGCCCTACTATCTCTGGTACATGACCGCGTTTGTGGCACATGTTGGTGTTATGCTCTGCGGTTCGCCTGTGCCAAGGCCTGTTTCAGAGCAGGGAATAGCCGAAAAGCGCGAGGCGGAAAAAGATCGTGATTTACTTGCGGAACCGAAGACTGAGTGATATAATAAATCGATTATACATCTGAAAGCTTCGGAAAGGACGCATCATGATACATAATAGTTTTTATGAAAAAGTGGTCAAGAGAATCCTGGATGTGTTGATCTCATCAATTGGGATGCTGCTCTTTTCCTGGCTGTATGCAATTGTTGCACTTCTGGTGCGTTTTTTCCTCGGAAAACCAGTGATCTTCTCACAGGAACGTCCCGGCCGCAATGACCCAAAAACAGGCAAAGAAAAGCCGTTTCGCCTTTATAAATTCCGCTCAATGAAGGACCTGAAGGACAAAAACGGCAACGTACTTCCCGATGACGCAAGATTGACAAAGTTTGGACGCGTTCTGCGCTCGACGAGTCTGGATGAGCTTCCGGAGGTGTGGAACATCTTCAAAGGGGACATGTCTCTGGTCGGTCCAAGACCCCTTCTGATGGAGTATCTCCCGTACTATACGGAGCGGGAGCACCATCGCCATGATGTACGCCCCGGACTGACCGGGTTGGCGCAGGTGAACGGCCGCACGGCTGTGTCCTGGCAGAAAAAGTTCGACTATGACCTGGAATATGTCGAAAAGTGCTCTTTCCTGCTGGACCTAAAAATCCTGCTCCAGACTGTAATCAAGATAGTGAAGCGCTCCGATATCTATGTCGGCAGCGCAGTCCCCTGGGGCAGATTCGATGACATGCGAAAAAAAGAACTTCAGGTAATGCAGAAAACGACAAAAGGAGAGACGGAATCATGATATTTGCCAAAGAAGTCGGAGAGTCACTTACCTATAAGTTCGCTCAGGCTGCGGCGGATATGCGGGCACACGGACGGGAGATCATTTCTCTTGGCCTGGGAGAACCGGATTTCAAGACGCCTCAATACGTCCTGGATGCGACTGTGGAGGCAATGAATGCTGGTTTTACGCATTATTCCGCGACACAGGGCCTTCCGGAATTTCGCGAACTGATCGCAAAAGACGTGAACACCCGCTTCTCTTCCGAGTACAAAGCGGCGGATATTGTGGTTACCCCGGGCATCAAACCAGCGGTGTTTTTTGCGCTTTGCGCATTGCTGGAGCCGGGAGACGAAGTGGTACTCTTCTCCCCTTATTATGTGAGCTATCCGGCCATGGTCAAGCTGGCTGAACCGCAGGCAAAGATCGTGAATGTTGCCCTCGACCGGGATTTTCGGCTTGATCCGGAAAAGCTCCGTGCGGCGGTAAACCCGAGGACGAAGTGCATCCTATTCAACAACCCGAACAACCCAACTGGGAAGGTTTTTACCAGAGAGGAGACTGCTCTGCTGGTAGCTCTCGCGCTGGAGAATGACGCATGGATCATCTCGGATGAAGTATATGAGAAGCTGGTCTATACCGGGCAGACACAAATCGGACTGGCGAGTTACCCCGAGATGCGAGATCACCTGATTGTGACCAATGGCTTCAGCAAGTCCCACGCTATGACTGGCTGGCGGCTCGGCTATGCCATCGGTGCGCATGATGCCATCGTGAAGATCAACAAGCTCCAGCAGCATATCAACACCAATACCTGCACCTTTATCCAGAAAGGAGCCTGTTCGATCTACAACCATGAGCCGGACCACATCGCGCCCTATGTGCAGGAACTGGAGCGGCGGATTGACTTTTTCCATACAGAGCTCAACACGTTGCCGTATATGAAAGCAGTAAAACCGGACGCAGGCTTTTTCTGCTTCGCGGATATCTCCGCGGCAGGGAAGGACTCCAACAGCTTCTGCGCGGATCTCCTTCAGGCGACAGGCATTGCTTCAACACCGGGAATTGCCTTCGGCCCCGAATGGGACGGTTATGTCCGTTTCTCCTTTGCAGTTCCTATGGCGACACTGGAACGTGCCGCAGGCCTCTTGAAGGCCTATGACCCGAGAGTTTGAGCGAAGCTGGATTCGTTCTGCGCCCAATCTGACGGAATGAAGAGGTTAGAACAATGACCAAGTGCAGAATCCTGTTGACCCGCAGTATGCTGCCGGTGGACCTGCAGTACATCCGGGACGGGCTGGATCGCCTTGTCCCCGGACGCTATGAGCTGATTGTTCCGCCTGCCTTTGATGAGGATACGCTTTGCACGCTGGCAGGGACGGCCGATATACTTCTCGGACCCTTCGTCACGGAGCGGCTTCTGCAGGCAGCGCCCAAGCTGAAGCTGATTCAAGTCCCCTGGACGGGCATGGACACCTTTAATTTCGCTGCGGTACAGAAGAGCGATGTTCCGATCTGCAACACACACTCCAACGCGGACGCTGTCGCAGAACTGGCACTGGCGCTGACACTCGACCTGACCAAAAAACTGTCCTATCACGACCGAAAAATGCGCCGCGGCAGCTGGAACCGGGATCAACAGCCATTGAACCTGAAATCTGTCATGTTGCGTGGGAGTACGGTTTGCATTCTCGGGCTCGGCAGCATCGGCGGCAGGATCGCAGCGCTGTTCAAGGCTTTCGGTGCCACGGTGTACGGAACCAGCGATCACCTTGCCGCAGACAGAATCGTCGATCGCGTTTTCCCACAGGCGGAAGCACTGAAAGCTGCCCGGGAAGCGGACATTGTCGTCTGTGCGCTCCCGCTTACGCCGAAAACGCGCGGAAGAATCAATGGGGAATTTCTCACGGCTCTGAAACCGGGGACTCTGCTGGTAAACATTTCCAGGGCAGCGGTGATAGAAGAAGATGCCCTGTATGATGCGCTTAAATCCGGACAGATCGGCGGCTTCGCGGCAGATGTCTGGTGGAACGCACCAAAGCGCGGCGAGTCCGAGAGCTGGCCATCTGCACATAATGATTTCCAGACAATAGAGAATGTCGTGATGTCGCCACACCGGGCAGGTTTCATTGAAGGGAGCCTCCCCCATCTTGACGGAGCCATTGAGAACATCGCAGCGCTGATTCGGGGAGAAGCCCTGCATAACCTTGTAGACAGGAGCAAAGCATACTGATATGGAACACCCTGTGAACATACTGATTCTTTCGGCGGGTACCCGCAACAAGGTTGTGCAGTACTTCCGCAGAACCTTTGGGCCGGAAGGCCGGGTGATTGCAACAGATATGCAGGCGGTTGCTCCGGCGATCTATGAGGCGGATGCGTATTACCTGGTTCCCAGAATCAGTGATCCCGGCTATCTTGACATCGTCCTGGACATCTGCCGCAGGGAAAAGATCACCGGTGTCCTCTCGCTTATTGATCCGGAGTTGTCCCTCCTCGCGGAGAATCAGGCCCGATTTGAAGAACTGGGTGTGACGGTGATCGGCTCAAGCTACGAACTCTGTGAACGGGCACTGGATAAGATGGACATGTACCATTGGCTTACAGCCCACGGATATTGCTGTGCCCGCAGCTGGGCAGACAGAGAGTCCTTCCGGAAAGCCTTGACAGCGGGAGAGGTCAGCTTCCCGGTCTTTGTCAAACCGATCCGGGGCAGCGCGTCCATCGCCATCTCCAAGGTGTATGACATGGAGACGGTGGATTTGCTCTTTGCACATACACCCGGCCTGATGATTCAGGAGTTCCTGAACGGGCAGGAGTTTGGGGCAGACTGTTATATCGACTTGATCTCAGGAGAGCTGGTTTCCGTGTTTACCAAAAAGAAACTCCTGATGCGCGCGGGAGAAACGGACAAGGCTGTCAGTTACAAGGATCCGGCTTTGTTTGAGCTTCTGGAGCGTTTTATCAGGGAATCCGGCTGGCGGGGACAAATTGATATCGACATTTTCAAAATCAACGGAAAATACTACATCTCTGAGGTAAATCCCCGGTTTGGCGGCGGTTACCCCCATGCCTACGAGAGCGGCTGCGATCACATGACGCTGATTCGCCGGAACCTGCAGGGATTGTGCAACGAGCGCCGGATCGGCGCCTATGACACAGGAATCATCATGATGAAATACAACGAAGTGATGATCCGGAAAGAGACGGAGCCATGAGAAAACGAGTTTGGATCATGAACCACTATGTCATGAATCAGTACTTCAACCGCGGCGGCAGACACTACTGGATCGCTGAACAGCTGAAACAGGACGGTTTCGAACCGGTTGTTTTCGGGTGCAACGCGAAGCAGGATGCGGATGAAGACTTTTTTCAGAGCCGACTGAAGTGGCATGTGGAGCGCAGTCCCTCCGGTGTGCCGTATGTTCCGATTCGCTCCATTCACTATAAGGGCAATGGTATCTCGAGAATCGAAAACATGCTTCTCTTTACGATGAACCTTCTGTCTGTCGCGAAGGAGTATGCGAAGGAATTCGGCCCGCCGGAAGTGGTTTATGCTTCGTCAGTCCATCCACTGACGGTTTTTGCCGGGGAAAAGATTGCCCGTCATTTCAAGGTGCCCTGCATTGGCGAGGTACGTGATCTCTGGCCCGAAACCCTGGTGGCCTACGGAGCGGTGAAGGGAAACAGTCCCATCGGAAAGCTCCTCTATGCAGGAGAAAAGCTCATGTACCGCAGAGCAGATGCCATGGTCTTTACCATGGAAGGAGCGCCGGACTACATCCGGGAACACGGCTGGGACAAAGAGCACGGCGGCCCCATCGATTTGAACCGGGTCTACAACATCAATAACGGCGTCGATCTCGAGGCCTTTGATCGGAATATTCAGGAATTCCCGTATCCGGACCCGGATCTTGATGATCCGGACAGCTTCTGCGCCGTCTATACAGGGGCGGTTCGCCGAGCCAACAACCTGGGACTGCTGCTGGATGCACTGGAATACCTACGGGATTTGGAGAACTTCAAGATTCTCATCTGGGGCCGCGGCTACGAGATCGACCCGCTGAAGAAAAAAGCAGCAGAACGAGGACTGAGTGACCGTTTTGTATTCAAGCCCTTTGTCAACAAGCAGTACATCCCCTCGATCCTCAGCAAGGCGGACATCTGCCTGATGCATTGGGAGCGGAGCAGCGTCAACAACTACGGTTATGACTACAACAAACTGTTTGAATACATGGCTGCCGGCAAGGTGGTCTTTTCCACGATCCAATCCGGTCACAGCCTGCTCGTGAATAAGAACTGCGGAATCGAAACCGACGGACCGACTCCGAAAGACTTCGCGGACGGCATGCGCCGGATCTACAACATGAGTCCGGAGGAGCGTGCCGATTGGGGCCGCCGGGCCCGTATCGCCGCTGCAGACTATGATTTCCGCGTGCAGACCAAGGTCCTCGAGCATATTATTGAGACAATTTGAGGGAGAGATCCGGAATGAAATACGCACTCATCGGCTGCGGCAGAATTGCCGTCAATCACATCAAAGCCGTCGTAAACAACGGACTGGAGCTCGTTGCTGTCTGTGATCTGGTTCCTGAACACATCGATATCCTGTTCGAGAAAACCGGATATACCGGCACACCTGCCCGTTATACCGATTACCGTCAGATGCTCTCCGAACATCCGGAACTGGAGCTTGCCGCCATCGCCACCGATTCCGGTGTCCATGCGGAGATTGCCTTGGCTTGCCTTGATGCAGGTCTGCATGTGATCGTCGAAAAACCCATGGCCATGTCCATGGCGGATGCCGATCGGATCATTGACCGGGCACGTGAGAAGGGGCGAAAGGTGGCGGTCTGCCACCAGAATCGGTTTAATCTCGCCGTACAGCGGATGCGGTCCGCACTGGATCAGGGGCGTTTTGGACGGTTGTCTCATGGTTCCGTCCACGTACGTTGGAACCGGAACCGGGCCTACTATGAGCAGGCGCCTTGGCGCGGCCGTTGGGCAAGTGACGGTGGAGCGCTCATGAACCAGTGCATCCACGGCATCGACCTGCTTCGCTGGATGATGGGCGATGAGGTGGAAGAAGTCTACGGCCAGACGCGGCAGCAGTTCCACGATTATCTGGAATGTGAAGACATCGGCATGGCTGTTTTGAAGTTCCGTAACGGTGCAATTGCCACGATCGAGGGGACAGTTAATGTCTATCCGAAGAATCTGGAGGAAACGCTGTACCTCTTCGGAGAGACAGGAACAGTCAAACTGGGCGGAACCTCGTGCAACAACATTGATGTCTGGGACTTCGCGGATGCAGATCCGGACGATGATCTCAGCCGCGGGTTGAAGGAAGCCACCTCCAACGTCTACGGCAACGGCCATACAAGCCTCTATGCCGATATGATTGAGGCGATCAAAGACGGCCGTCCGCCCTATGTGGATGCGGAAGCCGGCCGCCGCGCACTGGAAGTTGTCCTTGCTATCTATCGGAGTCAGCTGACCGGGCTTCCGGTACACCTGCCACTGCAGGAATTCGCATCTGTGGACATGACGGGACTCTTCGGCGAAGGCTCCCTATGAAAATTGCTGGACATATCTGACATTTATCATTGGAGTTTATTATGGAATTTATTGATCTGAAAGCTCAGTACCGTGCTCTTCAGCCTGCGATCGACGCCGGAATCCGCAGCGTGCTGGAAGGCGCCCATTTCATCGGCGGCAGTGAAGTAAAGGAACTGGAAACGCATCTCGCTGCATATGTCGGCCGGAAGCACTGTATCAGCTGCGCAAATGGAACGGAAGCGCTGCAGTTGGTCTTTATGGCTTATGGGATTCAAGCGGGGGACGTCGTATTCTGCCCGGACATGACATTTATCTCTTCTGTCGAACCGGCCGTCATGCTCGGTGCGACCCCTGTCTTCTGCGATATCGACCCGCAAACCTATAACCTTGACCCGATTTCTCTCGAGAAGCAGATAGAACGTGTGGAGAGAGAAGGAAAATATCGTCCCCGGTTCGTCGTTGCAGTAGATTTCCTCGGTAATCCAGCGGATTTCGAGGCGATATCTGCCATCTGCAGAGCACATGATCTTTTTCTGATTGAGGACGCAGCACAGGGAACCGGCGCATCCCGGAACGGCAGAAAGTGCGGCAGCTTTGGCGATATCGCGACTACTTCGTTCTTCCCGTCCAAGCCTCTCGGGTGCTATGGGGACGGAGGAGCAGTCTTTACTGACGATGATGAGATTGCAGGTCTGCTGAACTCTCTCAAGGTTCACGGCAAGGGTCCGAAGGGAAAATATGACAACGTGCGGATTGGCCTGAATTCTCGGCTGGACACCCTTCAGGCAGCGGTTCTGCTCGCGAAGCTCAATGTCCTGGAGCAGGAGATTATCACCCGACAAGCGGTGGCGAAGCGCTATGACGAGGCGTTCCGTGGACGCATTCAGATTCCGGTTGTTACACCCGGCAGCATCAGTGCCTATGCGCAGTACTGCGTTCTGGCAGAGAGTCCGGAGCAGCGTCAGCGCATCCTTGACGCCATGAAGGCGGCAGAAGTACCGAGCCTTATTTACTACCCCAATGTTTTGCATGTATTGGATGCGTTTGCACCCTATGAGGGAGACTGCACACTGCCGAACGCAAAGCATTATGCGGACTGCAACTTCGGCATGCCCTTCTCACCGTATCTGACGGAAGAGGACCAGCAGAAGGTTATCGCCACAGTGCTTGCGGCGTTGTAAGGAACATACAAAACTGAAAACAGCGTAAAACCCCGGGAGCGTCTGTCTCAAAGTGAAGACAGACCGGTCTCTCGGGGGTTCTTTATCCATTGTCAGACAGTGTTACAGATTACAGGCCATTCTGCGATGCTGATCAGGGCAGATTAATCCAACTGCCCCATATGCGGTTCCACTCCTCAGGGTCGAAGGGAGCAAAGCCCGCATCGGAGAAAAAGGTAAACTCGGAAAAAAAGATCTTGCCGTTGATTTCATAGAGATCCACCCGCAGAAAGTGGAAACCTGAAGAGAGCTTCTTTGCAATCTCAAGCATCTCGGAGAGCTGCTTTGGCCGGGCGGTCGGCACCGTGCTGTTGGGATAATTCTGACGGAAAGGCAGAAGCTTCCAGTCCGGATCGAAATAATCGATGGTCTCATGGGCTGTTTTATCATTCTGAATGGTCTGAATAATGCGAGGTTCCCCTTCAAAACAAAGGATTTTGTACACAGGCAGGGTGTCCAGCCCCAGTGCGGCGGCCTGAAGGTCCTCCATATATGGTTCGGCGATGATCTTGCGGGGAACGTCTTTGTAAGGCCATTCGCGATAGGTGAGATAGTAGTCGTCCTTCATGGCTTTTTTGAGTTCCCTGACGGATTTTTCCCGGTCGAGACAGGTCTTATCCCTGCATAGGATGAGTCCTTCCCCAGAGGTGTGGTTGCATTTGAGAACAAAGCGGTCCGGCAGTGCGGAAAAATCAATGTTATCCGGATCGGTCCAGAGTCCAAGGGTCGGGATTACATGTTCTTCCCCGATCAGAGGAGAGATATAGGCCTTGACCGCGTGCTTATCCACCATCAGAGTGTGGAGCGGGTCGCGGTCGTAGAGCTTGAGCCACTGCATCTTCTCGTTGAAAGACTCCGGGTTCACCAGATTCAGCTCAGAGCCGAACCGGGCTTTCCACAGCAGACGGAGAAAGGTTTCATCCGGGAGTGGATTCAGAAGATGAGCGCTGTTCATATAGATTAAGATCTTTCGGGGATTCGCTGCGAGAGAACGGAGCGCATGCAGGTATCTGTTTTCCGATGAGTTGACCATGGGTTCTGCTCCTTCCCGGACAGATGCCGGCCGGACATTATGATCTGATTTGTGATCGCATGGATGATCGTGTGTTCATGCTTATGAAACACTACAAAATGTATTATAGCATAAGATTCAGACAGCTGTAAACACTTCCCATAGGACGAAAGATGAAAAACCGTGGTCGAACTGAAATAAATTCGGCCCCCAGGGGACGCGTAAAATAGGCAAAACAACGAAAGCGCGAAAAGCAGTTGACGGAAGCTCTGAAATTTGATAAAGTATCAAAAGCGAAGATTCTTTCTATGTTTATTCTGACTGGAAACAAGGAGTGGCAAGTATGATCAGCAAAGAGGTAGTTATTGATAACCAGGTCGGACTTCATGCCAGACCCGCGACTTTCTTTATTCAGAAAGCCAACGAGTTCAAGAGCAGTATCTGGGTAGAAAAGGAAGAGAGAAGAGTCAATGCGAAGAGCCTTCTCGGCGTCCTTTCCCTTGGCATCGTCAAAGGCACAGCGGTGAAGATCATCGCCGACGGAGCGGACGAGGAAGCTGCGATTGAGACGCTGTCCGCGTTGATTGACTCCGATTTTTCTGAGTGAACTGCCGCCATTCGGCACAATAAAGAACAGAACTGCCGTTGCGG
>CAZMXF010000011.1:0-21374 GCA_964570015.1 uncultured Oscillospiraceae bacterium
CAAACGGACGAAGAATCAGTCGTTCCGTTTCGATCATTCGTCTGCAGCCTCTTCTTTGAAGATCATGACATTTCCCTCACCTGTTTATCCGGTCTGCTATGCCGGATTCGTGATGAACGGCCCATTTACGATATTGATTGGCTTTTCTCCATTCTGAATGCGGCGTATATTCTCCATGATCACCTCATACGTCCGGGCAAAAGCAGCTGACGAAACACCAGCGATGTGCGGGGTGAAAATGATCTTTCTGCGGATCTCTTCTGGTGCCGTAACCAAAATATGGTCCCGTTGCACCGGCTCATGGTCAAGGACATCCAGACCGGCTCCGGTGAGCTGTCCGCAGGCAATCGCTTCGATCAGATCCCGGCTGTTCACCAGGCCGCCCCGTGCAGTGTTGATGAGGTAAGCTCCCTTCTTCATTCTGGAGAAGAATCCGGCGTCCGCCATATTCTCTGTCTCTGCCGTCAGCGGCAGATTCAGGCTTACAATATCACACTGTTTCAGCAACTCATCCAGCTCACAGTATTCTGCGAATTCCTCATCCGACGGATGCGGTTTGTAATACAGCGTTCTTGCACCGAATGCCCGCGTGAGTCTTGCCGCTTCTTTCCCGATGGCCCCATAGCCTATGAATCCGACCGTGCAGTCACCCAGCTCCCGCAGGGCTCCGGTCTTCATATACCAGACCTTTTTGTCGTTTTGGCGGCCTTCCATTACATCCTGATATCCGTTGATCACGTCCCGCAGGCAGCAGAGCATAAGCATGACCGTATGCTCCGCCACCGCTCTGGCATTCACACCACGACAGTTGCAGACATAGATTCCCCGCTTATTTGCGGCATCAAGACTGACTCCTTCAAAGCCTACTCCCTCCGTCTGAACAAGCCGAAGATGCGGTAATTCGCTGATCAGTTTCCCGCTCACGGAAATGGTAGGATTTACAAGCAGAATCTCCGTATCCGTTGCCCGTGCAAGGATCTCTTCTTCCGGTGTAAACTGGCTCAGGAGCGTGATTTCACATTGTCTGCTCAATTCGTCCGGCGCATGCCGTTCAAATACGTTTTTATCTTCTAATACCAGCAATTTTGTCATTCCTACTCCTCCGTTCCCGCTTCTTCCCAGATCCGGTTTTCTTCTTCATCTCCACACTCTGCGACCGGTTTCTTTCTGAGTGGAATCACAGAAATGGCCGGAATTGGCAATAAAGATTCTGTAATGTGTCGTCATTTCTGTTCGTTCACCTTTTCCTGATACAACTTCATGAGCCATGCCACACAGGCAGCTTCGTCGGTCTCCTTGATCGGCATGCCGTAGGCCTGCATGACGGCACGGTCATTGGCCTGGTGTGCTTTCAGCAATTCCGGAGGCATGGTAACCGGGTCATAGAGATCTGCCAAAGAGGCATTAGGATAAAGAGCCCGCGCATCCAGAATTGCCTGTGCTGTCTGTTCGATCTTGGTCTTCTGTGCGTCAGTGGGATCAGGCCACGGGAATGGATTATAAACATTCGCACCGGAATACTGATATCTCATTTCCAGCCGACCACACACCGCCCTTGTCCAACCCATATGAACATTCGAAGTCAAAACGCCAAAGTGATATATTGTCGCATCCGGAACAATCAAAAGCTTATTACTCGCGATAATGCTTTTATCCATGAAACCGATTGGGATATAAACTCGTTTCTCAGATGACACCTCCGGGATTGCAAGATAATTCTTTTCAGTCTGAGGTGTTGAAAAGAAGAGATACGGTTTGTCCGCCAAGGCACGTGTCGGTGCTGCTGTGCTTTTCAGCCGCATCTCTCTGACAGCATCCAATCTTTGTAAGACGATCTTGTTTTTTCGATAAACAGACGGTGAAACACCCTTTAACCATAAACAATAACGTACTTCATCATTATTGATAAAGTCTTTGGAACCAACATAACGTCTGATGCATTCACAAAGAGAGCCGTCCTGTTCAAGTAACTCATTCCGTTCTGCCTCTGTCAGTATCAGGTGACCGCCATCAGAGGGCTGGTTTCCTTTGGTCATCCTTGGGACATCACAGAGTGGCTTCCCTCTGCTCTCAACGAGCACATTAGGCGCGTCCACCAAATAAGGATTAATGTTACCCGCGATTGTAGGCTTGTCTCCTATCCAAATTCTCTTTGGCTCTGTGGGTGCAATAATACTGAATCCTATGATGACGCAATGGACATGCGCCTTAATAGCGGCTTCACTGTCCCATCGAAACGTCCGATAGGCAAAATCAATGTGAACACCATACTCTGTCAACAAATTCCCCCATAGTGCCGCGACTTGCTCTCCCTGTGTAATGCTGTTGGTCGAAACGAGTGCGCATCGTATAGAAGTACCTTGGATATACGCTGCTGCCTTATAGTACCAGCCACCAACATAGTCAATACTGCTTACTCGCTTGCCCTTGCCGATGACAGCAACATTATCTGCTTTTTGTGCTGCGCTCATCTTGGACGCCCCGTAAAACGGGGGATTCCCGCAGATTCTGAATAGTCGCTCTTTCGGCACCACGTCGTTCCAGTCGATGCGCAGAGCATTGGCCTCAACGATATTTGCGTTCGTCTTCAGCGGCAGGAAGTCCAGCGTCGTAAGAACAATATCTTCTGTTTCCTTCAACATCTGGCTCTCGGCAATCCAGAGAGCAGTCTTGGCAACCGTAACGGCGAAGTCATTGATCTCGATTCCATGAAACTGGCTGATACTGACCTTAACCGGATTTCCGGCTGCTTCGCCGAAGGTGATCTGACGCTGCAGTAGACGCAGCGCCTCGTTTTCCAGGCGACGTAGGCAGATGTAGCTCTCCGTGAGGAAATTTCCGCTGCCTGCAGCCGGATCCAGGAACTCCAGTGACGCCAGTTTATTCTGATACGCCAGAAGCTTCCCCTTCTGAGATTTCAGGATCGGATCCTGCTTGATCGCTTCCAGCTCCGCTTTCAAATCATCCAGGAACAGCGGGTCGATCACCTTGTGGATATTCTCAATCGAGGTATAGTGCATACCGCCGGAGCGCCTGGTCTCCGGATTCAGGGTGCTCTCAAACACCGCACCGAAGATGGTCGGGCTGATCCCGCTCCAGTCAAAGTCATCGCTTGCTTTCCGCAGAATCAGGTCCATGATCTGCTCGGTGAAGGGCGGAATGGAAATATCATCGTCCGCAAACAGTCCGCCGTTTACATACGGAAATGCCGCCAGCAGCGGGTCATCATCCGAGAGGAATTCATCCCGCTCCTCCGGTTTCTGATTCAGCACGCGAAACAGGTCCCGCAGCCCCTTCCGGGCATGCTGGGCGTCGAACTGCTCCATATAATCACGGAACATGGATTTCTTTCCGAAGACGCCGGCATCTTCGGCATACAGGCAGAACACGATCCGGACACAGAGCTTGTTCAGACTTTTGAGGGTTTCCGGGTCGTCCTGATTCTTGTACTGCTTATGGAACGCATCATAGAGCAAACCGACGATCTCACCCGCCTGCAGGGAAATCTGCATCTCATCGGTAATCTTTTTTGCCGTCTTGTTCACCAGGAAGTCCAGCATATGATACTTGGACTGGAGATCGGAGAGTTTCAGCTTCACAGGTGCGGGCTTCTTCTGGTTCATGTCGTAGATCCAGATTTCGGCAAAATTGGACGTAACGATCCAGCGGGCTTTCTCATCAAAAGGAAGTCCGTTGTCATATTCTTTGGCCTGCTCATAAGGTGTCTTTCCCTTATGGCCAGCCTGCGATTTGTCCAGGGCAACGCCAAGACTCTTCTGCTCAATCAGGACACGGGTCTCGGGAATATATACGTCGATGCGCTTAACATTACCATCTTCTCCGATAACCTTTTTCTCAAAATCCAGACGATCCGTGACATGATCGACGCCCATGATCTCCTGGAGGATCTCGATCCAGAAGGAGCGGGCATCCTCGTCTTCCCGGCCCTTGTCTTTCCACTTATAGTAAAACTGACGCGCAGCTTCCCGCTGCTGAGCCTCTGTCATGTGCCGTTCACTCCTTTACTCTGTAAACCTGTCATTATTACAGAAGTATATCAGAAATCAAGCTTCTCTTCAACAATTGTAATGATGCAATTGTTAAACCATTGCAGAGGAAGTCTTCTGTATGAATGCCCTTCTGTATCATATTTACTCCGTATGATTTGCCGTATTTGATATGTATTTCCTTTTTCTGATTTTCTGTGGTATTCTACAACCGTCCTGAGGGAGAAAAAAAAAGGGACCATCAAACTACAGAAAGAAGGCGCTGATCATGTTGAAAGAATTCTACGAAAGCTTCTCTCATCGTGAAGGAAAATGACAATCCGGCTGACTCCGGTCACTACAACAATCTTACAGAAAGAAGGCGCTGAATATGCTGAAGGAGTTCTATGAAAGCTTCTCTCACCGCGAGGGCAAATAATGAGAAGATATTATGACAGAAGATAACAGGGACTGTATTCTGATCGTTGGAATGCAGTCCCTGTGTGTTCTTTCTGTTATGAGATGATTCTGATCAGCAGAGGCCTTTGTTGTGGCGCTCGATGGAATCGGCGATACGCTCCATGCCGGTCTCAAGGATGCTGCGCGGCATGGCGTGTGGACCATCCGCGTCATTGGTACTTCAGGTCTTCGACAGGAAATAGAATTGCAGAGATGATTTCTCCTCTTGATTTTCTTCTGTGATAGGAATATAATATTTAAATGTTAGATAGTCCTAATTTCTGCTGCTCAGCTTGTAGTCTGGTGAAGATGCTTGAAAGAAATAAAGGAATATTTTTTTGCAGTCTGGTTATAGAAAGCTAACCGCTGGGAGTAACCATCACCGGTGATGGCCGGGGACGCAGCAAGAGTATTGAAGGAGGTAAAACAATGGGCCTGTTTAAAAGCTTTGTAAGTCAGACTCGGAAACCTGAGGGACTTCTCGGGAAGATGATGCTCAGCGGTATGAATTCCGGACACGCCAAATTGGCAGACTGGGGCTTTACACACCTGCCTGAAATCATTCCGGAAAAGGCAGTGGATCTGGGCTGCGGCGGCGGACGGAACGCCGGGGAACTGTTGAAAAGATACCCGAACGCCCATGTGACAGCGATTGATTATTCGGAACTGTCTGTAGAGAAGGCAAAAGAATACAACAAGGCCATGATCACTGCAGGGCGCTGCACGGTTCAGCAGGGGGATGTATCGGATCTCCGACTCGCTGCCGAAGCGTTCGATCTCGCCACGGCATTTGAAACCATTTACTTCTGGCCGGGAATTGAGAGATGCTTTGCACAGGTGGCGAAGATATTGAAGCCCGGCGGAACCTTCATGATCTGCAACGAATCGGACGGCATGGACCCCACAAGTCTGAAATATGAAAAAATCATTGACGGCATGAAAAACCATACCGTGGAGGAAATCGAATCTGCGCTGAAAGCTGCCGGTTTCTCGGAAGTAATGAGCGATCATCACCCGTCCAAGCCGTGGATTACGGTTTTGGCGAAGAAATAGAAAAGGAAGAACCGGAAGTGATGCAGCTTGTTTTAAGGAGGCGCGGCAATGCAATTTGATGAAATGGGAAACAAATCCGGAAAGACGCTGATGCTGCTTCCGGGGACAGCCTGCGACTATCAGACAAACTTCGGTACCGTACTGGAAAGACTCGGAGAAAAATATCACCTGATCTGCGTCAATTACGATGGGTTCGACGGCAGTGACAGGATCTTTCCCGACATGGTCACGGTCACTGAAAAGATAGAAAAGTATATCCGGGACAACTATAACGGGAAGATCGACGGCGCTATCGGCTCCTCTTTGGGAAGCAGCTTTGTAGGCCAACTGGTACAGCGGGAAAATATACATATCGATCACGCTATCTTCGGCAGTCCGGATCTGGATCAGAGCGGAAAATTCAGCGCATGGCTGCAGTCTAAGCTGGTAGTTCCTCTTTTGACCGGCTTTACAAAGAACGAAAAAAGGAAGAAAAAAACCAGAGAAAAACTCAAGAACTTTTTTGAGATGAATGATGAGACCGCAGACCGGTTCATGGGCTGCTTCGCAAAATTCAGTCCGGAGTCCATTAAAAACGAATATTACACGGATCTGCTCACCTGGCTCAGGGACGATATTCATGTGGAGAACACGAAGGTCCATTTCATCTATGCCAACAAGATGGGTGAAAAGTATCTGAAGCGCTATAAAAAGTATTTCCGTGATCCGGATATCCGAGAATTTGATATGCAGCATGAGCAGTGGCTTTTCGGCGGTGAGCAGTATACCGCTCCGGTGCTGACAGCGATCGATGAGTTTATGGAAGCTTGTAAAAAGAAGGGGGAAAAACAATGAAACGCGGATTAAAAGGTCAGAAAAGATGAGATACACAGGAATGCCTATGGGCATGTGGGCTCTGTTTTCAGCTTCTTTCAGGAACCATCTATCATCGGTCTGCGGATATGATTCTGAAACGGCAAAAGCGATTACAAATAAGGCAAAGCCTCGATATAAGGAAATCATCCGGAGCCTTCCGGAATTTGAGAAAGCAGATCGGTTTAAAATGAACATTGTAAACTGCGCCATGCTTTCCGCTTTTCTTCTGAATCTGCCGGAGAGACCGACGGTGGAAACGGCAACAGAGTATTATCGCTCGTCCATGATGACCGCTCCCATGAAGTGGTTCTGTCGGATGAGCGGGATGAAGAAATTCACGGAATCCGATACAGACGGGATGGCGAAAACCGCAGCTCTGCAAGCAGCGGACCGGAATCCCTATTCCTGGAACATGGAATTTCTGCCTTACCCGGACGGCAGCGGTTACGAGGCACGGTTCACAAAATGCGGTATCTGCACGCTGATGAAGGAACTGGGGTTATATGACCTGGTTCCTGCCATGTGCCGCCTGGACTATACCATGAGCGAGGCGGGCGGTGCGTCGGAATTCGTGCGGGAATACACACTGGCCTCCGGCGGTCCCTACTGCGACTGCGGATACAGAAGAAAGGGCTGACGCGATGAAATACCACATTGAAAAAAACACGGTACAGGAGACGCTGGTCATTCCTCTTTTCGGGAGGCTCGTGTGCTCTGAGCGTTTTCCGGAGCTCTTCTCCGACCCGGAGGCGGAGAGAATCTGCAACAGCCTGGACTACGATTTTGCGGAAAAGCGGAAGAAGATGGAATCGGCCGCTGGTCTGTTCGGCGCACTCGAGGTGGCACAGCGCCAATACGACCTCCGCTGTGAAGTGGAGCGCTATCTGAAGGACCACCCGAAAGCGGCTGTAGTCAACCTTGGCTGCGGGCTGGACGACACTTTCTCCAAGGTCGACAACGGAGCGTGCAGGGGATATAACATCGATTTTCCTGATGTGATCCGGGTGCGGAACGACCTTCTTCCCGCAGGTGATCGGGAAACAAATCTTGCCTGCGATCTGAATGATCCTTCCTGGATGAATGAGATCGACGCATCGGGCGGCGCAGTCTTTTTTGCGGCGGGCGTGTTTTACTATTTCAGGACGGAGGACGTGAAAAAACTGTTTTGCGCTATGGCAGAGCGTTTCCCCGGAGGCGTGCTCGCCTTCGATTCCTGCAACGAGCGCGGCGCGAAACTGATGCGGAAGACCTGGCTGAAGGAGGCCGGGATCACCGACGTGAGCGCCTTTTTCTCCCTGGAGGACGAATCGGAGCTTAAGGGATGGAGCAACCGTTTTGCTTCCGTCACGGCCAAAAGCTACATGCGTGGATATCGGGATATTTATAATAATGTCGGCGCGTTCCATAAGCTGATGATCCGCTTCTGCGACGGACTTGTGAAGATGAAGATCATAAAGATCGTCTTCGGAGGATAATTCCATGACAAGAAAAGAACAGATCAAAAGCGCCTATAAGCTGACGGGAGGGCATGCCAGCTTCTACGACGGGATGATGACCTATGCCACTCTCCCGGGAAAGATGATTTGCCAGGTCGTCTGGAACATGGACAGGGAAAAGAACCTTCGGTATCTGGAAAAGGCGCTTTCCGGCATTCCGGAGGACTTCTCCGGGAAGCTGCTGGAGGTGCCCGTCGGAACCGGCGTACTGACTATGCCGGTCTACCGGGAACTGCCGGATGCGAATATCACCTGTCTGGATTATTCGGAAAACATGATGGCGGCAGCGCGGGAAAAAGCCGGGGCCATCGGGATAAAAAACATCACTTTCCTGCAGGGCGATGTCGGCGCATTGCCCTTTGAAAGCGAGAGCTTCGACATCGTGCTGTCCCTCAACGGCTTTCATGCCTTCCCGGACAAGGAAGCCGCTTATCGGGAAACTTACAGGGTTCTGAAACCCGGCGGCACCTTCTGCGGCTGCTTCTATGTACAGGGAGGTCATAAGCGGACCGACTGGTTTATCCGTCACCTTTATCAGCCGAAGGGGTTCTTCACACCGCCCTATGAAACAGCTGAGAGCCTTCGTACCCGTCTTTCCCGGCTTTACAGGGAAGCGGACGTCACGCTGGTGGAAGGAATCGGATGCTTTTGCTGCAAAAAATAAAGGTGTTTTCAGAGCACGAAAGAAAAAGTCCTTCCGATTGACCCGGCAAGACATAAAGTTACTGTTTTGAGGAGAAATCAGATATGGCGAGAAAAGATTCAGAGAATCAGAAGAAATCCATGAGCAGACTGTTTCGGGGCAAGGCGATCTTCAAACCGCTGAACACCGGCAGGATCGACGAGCACGTGGCCTGTGTGCGCGAATGGGTGGCAAATATTTTCTTTTATACGAAGAACGGCGCCACAATCATGATAGATGCGGGCTACAATTATGCCAGGCTGAAAGAAAAAATGGGCTGGCTGGACTTGGATCCGGCATCGATCAAACATATCCTGATCACACATCAGGATACGGACCACGTCGGTGCCTTGGAGCGGGACAGCGAACTACTGTTCAAGGACGCGACAGTGTATATCGGGGAGATCGAGAACCGGTATCTGACCGGCGAGGTCAGGAGGAAGGTGTTTCACGGAGCATACAGGCTTCCAATGGTCAAGACGGATAATCGGAAGATTCTGCTGAAAGACGGCGAAGTGTTTCAGATCGGGGACATCAAAGTCGAATGCATTCTGGTTCCCGGACACACTTGGGGACACATGGTCTACCTCATCGATGATGAATATTTGTTTACCGGTGATACGATCTGGTTCGGTGCGGACGGCGGCTACAGCTTTATCAGCACGCTGGCTGAGGACAACAAGCTGGCGGTGCAATCCCTTGCAAAGCTGGAAAAGAATCTCCGCAGCAGAGGGCAGTCCATAAAGATCATTACTGGTCATACCGGCTGGACGGATAACCTTGACTTTGCTTTTAAGCACAGAACAGAGATCTGTAAACCGTTCACCAAAAAATATACGGATCCGTCCGCGCCCTACGACGGCTACATAGAGGACGATGATACCGAAAAAAGTGCGAGAAATATACTTCTCAGAAAGGTGGCAATCAAATGAAGGCAGATTATAAGAACTGGGTACCGAAAAGCATGGTCTATGGGCTCGCGGGCGGGACGCTCGCCGCGTTCGTCCTGTTTCTTCTCTTCGGAGCAACAGGTATGATTCTTCAGGGAACACCGAAACTGATTTGCGGGATCATTTTCGGGATCGGCACGCTGGTTCTGCTGTTCTTTACCGTGTGGATGGGAGCGCTGCACAGGACATTCGACTACAACGGAAAGCGGAAACTGGCAAAGACGATCATTGACGGCACCGCGAAATACGTAACGATCCCGGATGGCGGAACCGGCCTGGATGTGGGCTGCGGCAGCGGCGCACTGACCATTGCCTGTGCGAAGCGGAATCCGAAAGCGACAATGGTCGGCTGTGATATCTGGTCCGGGGCGTACAAGGCAGATTTTACGAAGAAACGCTGTGAGGAAAATGCCAAAGCAGAGGGTGCGTCCAACGTTCGCTTTGAGGAAGGAAATGCCATCCGTCTGCCGTTTGAAGACGAGAGTTTCGATGCCGTCACCAGCAATTATGTTTATCACAATATCACCGGTCATGATAAGCAGAAACTTCTTCTGGAGACCCTGCGCGTGCTGAAAAAAGGCGGCACCTTTGCTATCCATGACCTGATGAGCAAGGCCCGCTATGGGGATATGGACGATTTTGTGCGGAAGTTGAAAGCGGAAGGCTATGAGCAGGTTCGGTTGATTGACACCACAGACGGGACCTTTATGGGCAGGAAAGAAGCCTCGTGGCTTGGACTTGCCGGTTCCACGCTGCTGATCGGAAAGAAATAAACATAATGCTCTGTGCGGTCAAACGGCAGATCTTTTTCTCTCATGATTTCTCTATCCCCATTCCGCCAAGACCTTTTTTAGTCTCCGGTCAATATCGATCCGTGTTTCTCTGCACTCCTTCGGGTGCTCCTTTCCGGCCTTGAACATAAAGGAAACCAATAGTCCGGAGCCCATCGGCAACATCATTTTCAGCATGGACTCGGGAAAGGTGAAGTGCGTCCCGTATTCATAGAGCCAGCTTTCGTATGTGCAGTCATGCGGCCGTCCGGCAAGGCGATCCTCCATTCTGCGGATGTATCTGCAGGTATCCCAAAGCACGTCATCCTCCGCACCGATGAAGACGAGCTTCCCGTGGATATTCTCCACCTTGATCCGCTCTTCCTCTCGGATAGGATGCCTCTTCTCGGATTCGTCGAACATGTTCCGTGAAGCGACCTTATCGCCGCCTGCCTTGGATTCCTCCTGAATCTTTTTCCAGTATTCCGGATGCCGATAGGCATAGGGCAGATAAGGCAGCGGCTCGTTTTGCCATGATACAGAGGATTCGTTATCACCGGGCCTCTCGGTCGCACCGTCCTTGCCGTCGCGGTAGAAGCCCTCCATCACAAAGTCCGGGGGCGAGATCGCAATCGTCAGCGACAACTCTGAATAATAGGATGCCGCCAGAAGCGCCATCATTCCTGTGGTGGAAGCACCCACAACCCCGATCTTTTCACAGCCTTGTGCTTTCATAAACTTGATCGCTTTGCCGAAGCGCTCCAGCGGATAGTTGTGATGCCCGTAATCTCTCTTATCCGGCGACATCGCCATCACATGGATACCCTGCTGATTCAGCCATTTCGCCCCGGTCCGGGCCATGCGGTCCTCCGCGCTGTCGCCCAGCATGAGGATGAACCCCCTTTTACTCTCGGCCGATGCCGGATACCACGCTCCGTTATATCCATCGGACTCTATTCTGAATACCTGCCTTTTCATAATAAACCTCCCTCAAAACAAGGAGCAAATCCATGATGTCATCTATCCTGATCTATGGTTTATTATAGTTAGATATTGCTAATTCGTCAAGTACAAGCGCTGTGGAAATGTTTGAATCTCCACAGCGCTTCTGGTTCCTATTTACTTATCCGGCTGACATATCCTCTATTGAATCTCCATGCCGCCATCGCATTCTATGGTCTTTGCACAGGCCGGGTCACCGACCACACTCCCAATGGATTCTCCGCCGCCGGTGATCCTTCCGGACACGGCGCATTCGCGGATTTCAAAAGAGGACATCACGTCACTGCCCTCCATCATTTCTTTCCCAGCACCGATGAGGCCGCCTACAGAATCTGTGGTACCGGAAACATGGATGGTAACATCCTGCACGGTGCAACCGGTAATCTGTGCCGGTGCAGACGGATCATAGCTTCCGCCGAAGCCCAGCAGGCCGCCTACAAGGCGGTTACCTTCCCCGCTGACTGTGAGCACTGTATTCTTTGCGATGCAATTTGTGATCGCAGGGGCACCCCACGGTGCGCCGCAGACTGCACCGAATCCCCATGTGGCATTGCCCTCTGCGGTGATGCTGCCGCCGACTGCAGTGCAGTTTTCAATGGAACTCATGGTTGTGCCGCCCGCAATCAGTCCGGCACACGCGCCGTCATCGCCAAGCACAGTAATATCGGCTGTGGCGGCACAATCGGAGATCAGGTCAAAGCCGGTTCCCACGATGCCTCCGATCCCCTGCATGCCTGTCAGAACATTCTCTCCAACGAGATCGATGTTTGCGACCTTGCAATTCATAAATTGCAGCCCAACTGCACCACCTACGAGATAAGCTCCCGATACATTTACGTTTTCGAGGACAAAATCGCCGATGTATGCTTCTGCAGCCTCTGTTCCGCTGGCACATCCAAACAGTCCCGCCCCCATGGGAGTATCGGCAGCTACTGTCAGATTGGAAATCTTATGGCCTTGTCCGTCAAAGGCGCCGGTAAAAGCATAGTCCGGATGCGGGACCTCAGCATCTTCCGGGGCGTCAGACCTTGGCTGAAACGCTCCAATGGGCTTCCAATTCTCGCACTCAGAAAGATCAATGTCGTCGATCAACACATAGTGTGCCGTCAGATCATCACGTACATGGTCCATTTGCTCCGCCGTTGAGATCTGCCATGGATCTTCCGCTGTCCCGCTGCCCCCGGCAAAGACTGCTTCTGCCGAAGCCGTTACAGGGAACACCAGCAAAAGCGCGACCACAAGCAGAATCGAACACCATTTTTTCTGCATAGAAATGCCTCCTCTCAAATTAAGGCAACATGGTTAGTTGCCTCTTACTATTGTAGGACAGCATTTTCGCTTCATCCAGCCCAAAAACAATTCGTTTTTTCCCAAAATCAGTATTCTCTCGGGAGCACTCCAAAACGGCGCCTGAACGCTTCGGAAAACTGACCGGCTTTGACATAACCAACTGTTTCTGCCACTTCTCCGACCGTATACATTCCAGTACGAAGCAGTCTTGCTGCCTCGCACAGTCTGCATTCAATGATATATGCATGCAGGGGCATTCCGTACTGTTTCTTGAAGTCTCCGGTAAGCTTGGAGGGGCTCACGCCATAGTCATGTGCCAGCGTGGAAATACTTGGCGCCGAAGTATACTCGCGGTCAATTCTTTCTTTTACTGCCCGCACAAGCTCCGCATCGTCAGGCCGAAGCCTGTTCTGGTGCTCTCCCATTGCATCCCGCATGCATATTGCCAGCAATTCATGCACAACCCCTTCCGCGCGCATCATGGCAAAGCGATCGGTAATATCGCTCAGATGATGAAACGTGCCCAGCATAGCTCTGAGCTCCCGTGAGATCGGGAATCGCCGTCCGTTCAGCTCCTGAGTGATTTCCGCCACATCTGTCTCTGAAAAATATTGGCTCAAAAGTGACACCGCATAGCTTCTCGGAATGTTGATGGCGTGAAAGGCAAATTGTGCGCCTGCTCCGTAACACATTGCTTCGTCTGATCCGTCGCCGAGGCACAGGCATGCCTCCCATGGATCCAGCCTGAATGCATGATTATGGTTACATGAATGCCATACTACTCCTTCCCCCAGACAAAATAGCAGGCGGAGGTCACCCCCCACTTTACCTGACACCTGGGCTTCTCTTTCATAGCACATGCTCCAATTGGACAGGCTGATACCATTCGTCGTTGTCAGGCAGGAAATGTTGCCGCAGCCCAGTTCTGATGGCAGCTGCACGGTCAAGGCGGGTGCTGTCCGGGTTAATTGGTACAGCTCTGACAATGCTTTTTTGGCGTTCATGGTTTATTCCTCCCTTTCCCGGAGAGCATCTTCTGCTTTCCTCAAAGGCTGTTCAGTTCCTGGGCCATTCGCTCCGGATAAAACAGCGCCATATCTCCGTGATCCATGCCCGCAAAGCTTTTGAAAACAGTATCCGGGACAAACTTCTTCATGTACTTCAGATCCCAATCTCTGGCTTTGCGTTCTTTTTCCGCATACCAGTAATGAATCTCGCCGCAAAAACGCATGGTTTTCTTCGGCATTTGATAGTTGTTGCAGGAATCGAAGGTATTCCACAGCGTCTTATACGTGCAGTGACGGAACATATTGGCTAAGTATTTCAGATCCTCCTCGCTGTACTGGGTGGAGCTGAAGGCCTTCACAATCACGTTTTCCCCGCCCAGCTTGCCGAGGGCCATCATGCCGAAATCGCGCAACGCAATCAACCGGGTCAGGAGCCACGGCAGCTGATAGGGCGTGATCCCTCCGTCCATGACGTAGTGCCGCGCTTTCAGTTTTCCGTCGGCCGCCATTCTCAGAACGATGCTGCCGCCCATGGAGCATCCGTAGATGGCCTTTAATTCCCGAACGCCTTTTTCCAGAACGTCATCCGCCAGCTGAGACGCGATCCTCTCCACCGAGCTGAACTCAGAACCATTCTCAAGGTCATATCCCGGGATCGCGGGGATCAGCAGGTGATAGTCTTTTTCCATAAGCGGAATAACATTTTCAAAGTAATCCCAGGTCACCAGCGACGGGTGGATCAGCAGAATGCATTCCGGATTCTCTTTTCCATACTCATAAATTCTCATGCAGATCATCCCCTTTTTACCTCTCAAGCGATAAAGCCCGCATCCTGCCCGCGCATATCCGATGCAAAACAGCCCCGTGTGAAGCGGTAAAAGTGTTCTTTGTCCAAATGCTCACACATACCGAGGTTTCTTCCTGTCATTTTATAATCAAGGCTGCGCTCTGCCATCCTCCTGCATGCTGTCTCCATCTGCGCAGGATGCATGGCACTTACTTTGGTAATCATTCTTCTACGAGTTCCAAATACAGAATCATCAAGCGGGCATGCCAAACGGCAGTGCGCACATTATCAGCGTCAGAACCAGGGTGACCATTTTTTCCACTCCTTATTTCAGGATCAGGGTCATGATCCCGGAGAGGACAGCAGATGTAACTGCCATGCCAACGGTTCCCATGATCCATTTCTGTTTCTTTTCCTTCGCCGTGATATACGGCTGTAAATCCTCCGTGCCTGGGATGATCCAGGCTTCGGTATGGCCTACCCAATACTCATCGATCAGAAAGCGGTCGATCAGATTCATGATGGACAGGATCACGAAGCTCTGCCAAAAGCCGGGCCAAAAGCCGAGCGCACCGTTGATCGCATATACGCACACCAAAACGTAGATCAGATAGCCCGGAAGGCACAGGCTTTTGAAGCTCAGGCTTCTTTTTCGGATCTCCTCCGCTGTCGTCAGGCCGAGCTTTACAACGCGATCCTGCACCTTGGGATCGTACAGGTGCACCATACCAACGGCGCCGTTACGGATGCCGAGGGCGCAGATAAGGTACAGAAGAAGTCCCAGTCCGAGACCTTCCACAATCAGTATGAGTGCAATCATCTGTCGTCCGTCCTTTCGGCCTCCTTTACCGCCCGTATGCCCCCGAGGAACATCACGATCCAGCCGAGGCTCTCAAAACCTGACGCGAAGCCGTTGAAGGGCAGTGGAAGAATCAGTTCCAGCAGAAATCCGATCCCGGCCACAAGAAGCGGGGCCGCCAGCACCCAAAGTTTTTTCAATGGCAGTACACCCTTCAGAATAATGGTGATCCAACCGCCGGTGGAGGTGATCCCCAGTACGGCAAACGATACCCAATACGGAACTGCCTGCACCGTATACGATCGGTTCCATGCCGCAACGGCTCTTGCCGTATTGCTCTGTACAGCTTCATAAATGACGTTGTAGTTGTGGATCAGCGTTCCGCAGGCCAGATGAAAATACACAAACACCATGCAGCCCCAGTAGAGCCCCGCGATATACAGCTTCAGAAAACGGCGACTCCACTTGTCACTGCACTGAGTCAGCTTCCAATTCAGATACTGAATGAAAGGCAAAACGGCGATCATGTATAATGCGGTACCGATCAATCCGCCAATATTAGAAAGGGCGATCCGCCAGTCTGCAATCGTGAGCCAACCTGTTGAGATCATGAAAGAGGCGGCCGTGCTGTTTTTCGGCTCAAGCCCCATGCAGTAGTCGCCGATGATGCACAGGATCATAGCGGGAATGATCCACTGCATTCGTTTCGTGATCTTCGTACGTTCCTGCAACGTCATGCTTGTTCCTCCTTTCAGAACAGGGTGCAGATCCAGGCACCCAGCGCAGAGGCCGCCGGAAAGATCACAAACAGCTTCAGAAGCTGGCTTTTCAGGTTGTATCCATATTTTCTGCCGTCGTACACGGGCGCCACCTCGGGGTAGTAATGCTGGAAAAAACGGAAGCGGCACAGCAGAAACCAGTCAAAGAAAACCATGTCGTAGGCTTTGTAGATCGTAAAGATCAATACAAAGCGCAGGAAAAACTGTAAAAAAGAGAAGCTGCTCCGAAAACCGTCCCAGACGGAGATCACACCCACGCCCAATATTATCAGGATACTGATGATCATCAGCACCCATCCCATTGTTTTTGCGCCGTAGAACAATTCCTCTTTTCTGGGTTTTAAGAGTTTCAGAGCTTCCTTCGGGGCTGACGAGAAAAACCACTTGTTGGTGCCGTCATACTGAACGAAAGCCACAGCCGATATCAGCAGTATCGTGATCGCAGCGCAGAATACGATCGCCATAAATATTGTTAAAAGCATACTGTTGTCCTCCTGACTGCGAAGGATGTTGTCCTCTTTTTTTAGATTGCCTTCTTACTCAAGCCACCGGTAAAACTGCACGTGCAACTAACGTATCTCATCCGGCACCGCATGCTGCTGGTTTTCCCGGACGGTCAAAAAAAACAAGCTCATAGCGGTCTTCCGCCTCCAGCCTTGAAAGCACTTTTACGGAGGCTTTTCGGATTTTTCCCTTGTATTTAACCAGCAGGCCATCCTGTGACATGCTTTCCAGCCGACGTCCTCGCGCGTAAACGGATACCTCGTATCCGGCCTCCGCAAGCAGCGCGCCGTACAGGCTACCGATCACGCCGGCACCGAAAATCAGAATTCTCACAGCCTTCACCCCTCTATTCTGCGATTCACATAGTCTCGCATAGGGGAGCTTCCGGTTGTATTTCTTCGCTTTTCTTAGCTCTGCATCAAGATCCGCACTCGGACCTTTAATAAGGCTGGTTTTCTTGATGCCGCGCATGGCCGACACCGCGATTTTTGCGCCAAGGCTCAAAGAGACACCTCCCTTACGAATTCTTTTGCTCTCGGCTTTCTTCCGCGCTCAGCTCTCTTATGGGTCTTGAAACCTTCTTCTGCTCTGTTCTCTGACTGACAAGAAATCCCTGTTCATCTGTGACGGTCTCATATTCAGCAGCTGCTTTGTTGTTGCTGCCAATAATCAGATAATCGCATTTGTCACTGTTACCGCAGGTGCCGCAGCGAATCAGCTGACCGTGGATCTCCCCAATTCCGAAGAAGTCAGAATTGCACATGAGCGGCAGTACATGAAGAAGATCATGGCTTTTGGCAAATTCTGCATTCGGGCACTGGGTGAAATGATAACGGGCCACGTGATGCTCGCTATCATAAGGCTCGTCAACATTGACGAAGCCGGCCGGATATTGTCTGATATCCTTCCTGTCCTGATTTCCCGATTTCCGGAACACCTTATCGATCAGCCACATATCAAAGGGCCGATTCAGATTGAATATCTTCCCCAGCTTTGTAAAAGGTCCCATAAACATGGTATTTATGAATTCCTGCATCTCTGCAATCGGCGGCTGATCTGGCAGAGCCGGGTAAAGCGCAAAAACCAGAAGCCCGCCATAGAGCGCTCTGGCATGCCCGTTCTTTTTTCCTCCGTAATCCGGGAGGTCCGGCAGATAGCTGTTATAGTTCTGAATGGTCTTCTCCCAGATCCGGTCCGCTTCTTTCCCATATCTGTCCCTGAGCCATTTTTTGATCGGCTCACAATAAGGAAGCTCATCTACCGGAATATGATTCATGATCGGCATTTCTATCTCCCTATACTTTCCGTCTCCCATTTCCGTGCCGTGCACAGGAAAGAAAACGGCGAGATTTTCCGATAATACCAGCGCTCAAAACCCGCCTCCTGAATCATCTGTGTGATTTCCCTGCGGGTATACATTTTCACATCTCCGCCCGGCAGGCGGGGAAAGGTCCAGTTTGCCAGGGCACGGATGGGGGATGCGCAGTCCATATCATTGAGCAGCAAGGTTCCGCCGGGTTTTAAAATTCGGTACATCTCGTTGACAGCATCCTGTGCGTGGGGATAGTGGTGAATGCTCATGTTGCATGTCACGATCTCATACTGTTCGCTCTCCAGCGGCATGTGCTCCGAATCCCCTACAATTGCGACTGCCGACGGGCCGAGTCGCTCCTGCGTCTCCCGGACCATCTCTTCAGACAGATCCAGCGCGTAAAGCTGAATCTCCGGAAAACGTTTCTGGACAGCGCAGAGGAACCCTCCCGGTCCACAGCCGATATCGATCAGGCTTGCCGGTCGAAACCGTTCGATTTCCGTCATAACGTGACGGTAGTCCGCCCGCCAGTAGCCGCCTCGGGCCAGCAGGGACTTTCGATGGGCGTTGAAATACGCCCTGGATTTTTCTTTGGCGTTCATGTTTTATTCCTCGCTTTCCCGGAGAACGTTCTCTTCTGCTTTCATCAAAGACTGTTCAGCTCCTGCGCCATCCGTTCCGGATAAAGCAGCGCCATTTCCCCGTGATCCATCCCCTCAAAGCAGGTGAAAACAGTATTCGGAACATACTTCTTCATATATTTCAGGTCCCAGTCTCTGGCTTTACGTTCTTTCTCCGCATACCAGTAATGGATCTTACCCTGTTATTTTGCATCCGGGCTTTTCACAAAGCCGAGCTCCTCGGCCCTCTCCCTGCTCATCAGGTGGAAATTGCATTCGTCATCACCGTAGCCGAGCGTTTTTGTCCTGTCAAGCACGGCTCCCTGCATCTCAAAGGTGTAATAATCCATCATGCACAGGTACTTTGTGATCTCTCTGCAGTGTTCCTGCGCAGTCAGTTTGCAGATGCCGCACTGTTTATGCGTGATGTAGTACTCATCCTTCCCCGGTACGGTCTCAAAATAATAAAACCAGTTCATCGGGTATTCTTCAATATGATCTCTTGACCACTTTGACTGCCTTGTGCGGGTCTCGATCTCCTTTTCCGTAAATGCGCTCTTTCCTTGTTTTGCCTTCACCATCAATGGACAGTAGGCTTCTGAGCGAATCAGGCCTTTCAGCCCTTCTTCACCCAGCTTTCCTTCCGCCTCTTTATACAGTGCAATCAGGAAGGCTCCTGCATACATGGTCATTACGAACATGTTGTCTTTCATGCTTCCGATGCCGGGTGTCCTTTCAACGATCGCTTTGTACTCCTTCAGTACACGTTTTCGATAGGATGCCATATCCATTTCAGGAATCTCTTTTTCAATATAATCAAAAGCTGTTTTTGCAAATGCGAGTCTAATAAACCCACCCATGATCCCGTATTTCATTCTGCTTCTCCTCCTTGCGCTTGGCGTCTCGGCGCTGATCCAAACAAGCTTTCACCCTAAGGCATTTTTGATATATATGCTTTATTATAGTTAGCACATCCTAATTCGTCAAGTAAAAGCGCTGTGGGACTTTTTAAGTCTCCACAGCACTTCCGATTTTTATTTTCTTTACGCTCTGACTTTCCAGCTTGCGGCCTCGCGACGCTCGCCGATGAAGGTCTTATAAAGTCCCTCCTGTGCCAGCAGTGATTCGTGGGTTCCCTGCTGAACGATCCTTCCGTGATCAATCACCAGAATCTGGTCTGCGTGTTCCACGGTTTTCAGACGGTGTGCAATCATGATGACGGTCTTCTCCGCCGTCAGGGCCTGGATCGCACGCATCAGCTCGTTTTCGTTCTCCGGGTCCACGTTGGCGGTGGCCTCGTCCAGGAAGATTACCGGCGCGTCCTTCATCATGGCTCGCGCAATCGAAATCCGCTGTTTTTCTCCACCGGAGAGCGACGCGCCGCCTTCGCCGATGACCGTGTCGTAACCATCGGGCAGCGACATGATAAAGTCATGGCAGCAGGCCTTCTTCGCCGCAGCGATCACGGTCTCCAGGTCGGCCTCCGGCTGGCCGAAGCGGATATTGTTTGCAATGGTGTCATGGAAGAGATAGACGTTCTGGAACACAAAGGAGAAGTTTTTCATCAGAGAATCCATGTCGTAATCCCTTACATTTCTCCCGCCCAGTGTCACCTCGCCGGTGTCGACATCCCAAAAGCGGGCCAGAAGATTCACCAGCGTCGTCTTGCCGCCGCCGGAGGGGCCCACGATGGCCGTTGTGGTCCTTTCGGGAATCTGAAGAGAAACGCCGTCGATGACTTTCCGCTTTTCATAAGAAAACTCCACCGCATCCGCACGGATATCCCGTGTTTCCGGCTGTATATCTTCCCCGGTGATATCCATCTGCGGCGTATCGAGAATGGCCTGCGCCCGCTCCACACTCACGTCCACGATCCGCAGCAGAGCGGAGTAGTTGCCCGCCGTCTCCAGGCTCGCATAGACGATGAAGGCAGAGATCACCATGACCACAGCCGTCAGCGCATCCATGGTATCTGCGCAATAGAAGGCACACGAGAAAGCGACCATGCACACGCCCGTAAGTTTTGCGATGTAGTTCTGGACCGTCATAGGGGAAATCAGGGTCATTTCCAAGTCAGTGTTGATCTTCGCATTGGCAGCAATGGCGTCGTTCAGCTCCCGGCTCTTTAATCCGGTCAGATGGTAGGCTTTGACCTCCGCCATACCCTGCAGGTACTCCAGCACCTTTTCTACCAGCTTTTCATCCGCCTGAATTTTCTTCCCTGCGAGGCCGCCGGCTGCCTTCTGCAGTAACCGATTGGCCAGCAGGAAGAGCACAAAGCCTGCGAGCAGCACCAAAGCGATTCGCCAGTCAAAGAAGAAAAGCATTACAATGATCAGCGACGTGGTCAGCAATCCCTCGCACACCAGCATCACCACACGGGTCGCCACGTTTTCCAGGTTCTCCATCACGTTGGTGGTGACGGAGGTAATCTGCCCCAGGGAGTTTTCATTGAAGTAGCCCATGGGCAGATAGCGCATATGTTCCGCAATCTCCACCCGCTTTTTGGCGCAGGTATCGTAGCCCGCCTCGGTCTGCAGCATGGTGCTCTTCGCTTTGATGAGGCCGGAGCCGAGGATCGACAACAGCATGATGCCGAGACTGAGCAGAATATCCTGTGTTGTCACTGCTCCGCGCAGCAGGGCACGAACCATGCTGGCAATAGCCGGGATTTTCAGTGCCTCAAAGAAGGCCTGCAGCACCCCCAGCCAGATCGAAGAGTGGAATTTGCGCCGGTTCTCCTCGCCACAGAAGGCAAAAAACCTCTGAATAATCTTAACCATTGTCTTTCACCTCCATGTGTGCGTTCCACATGGCCTCATACAGGCCGTGGCGCTGAAGTAATTCTTCATGTGTTCCCTGATCGTCAATCACGCCGTCTCGGATCACATAGATCCGGTCTGCATCCATGACGGTAGAGAGCCTGTGCGCGATGACGATCAGTGTCTTGCCTTCCGTGAGTTTTGAAACCGAGCGCTGGATCACCGCCTCGTTCTCCGGGTCGGTGTAGGCGGTGGCCTCGT
>CAZMXF010000012.1:0-21138 GCA_964570015.1 uncultured Oscillospiraceae bacterium
ATATCGTAAGCCCATATGCACTGATCTGGGATGGAGACTATTATTATGTTGTGGGTTTCAGTGAAGGGAGGGGAATCATTCAGAATTTTCGTTTGGATCGAATTGCTAAAAGTCCATCGATCCTTGATGAACCGGCAAGACCGACTCCGGATGACTTTAACTTGAAGAAGTATTTTGAAAGTGTGTTCCGTATGTTCCCGGCGGATGAACAGGTTTCTGTAGAATTGCTGTGTGAGAGCTTCATGATGAAGGCAATGGTTGATCAGTTCGGGATTAAGGTTCAGACAGAGGAAATGGACGACAACCATTTTAAAGCGACTGTCAACGTCTGCCCATCGCCGACATTCTATCGATGGGTTTTCGGATGGAATGGCGCAATGAGGATTTTGAGTCCGGAGAATATTCTGGAAGAGTATCGGACTATGTGCCGAAAAGGCTTGGAAGACTGAATCAGACAGTTTGAGGATTGAAAATGAAGAACGACGAATTCAAAATCTATAATTCTGAATTGGGTGTTGACGCCACGATTCCGGAATTGCGTGATTGGTACTACCGAGATATATGAAAGTTGAAAGAAACTCAGATCCTGGCATCAATTATAGTGGTTAATTATGGCAGAAAGAGAAACGAGGTGCTTCGAATGACCCAGAATCCTCATCCACCAAGAATGATGGATACGCTTTGCAGAACGATTGCCTGTGCCATGCTTTTTCTTGCGGTCTTTTGCCTGCTGCAAGCCTGTTATCCTGCCTTTGCGGAAGAAACAGGACAAGCCATCGCTATTTTGAAACAACCGGAGAACGCGATCGTCCAGGAGGGAGATATCGCAACGTTCACAGTAGAGACGGGGGATGACCTGTATTTTTACGAATGGCAGCGAAGAGCGAACGAAAACGCTCTATGGGAGTCATTGCCTGTTGCTGGATATCAGGGCGTCAATACAGACGAGCTTATGGTTTGCGCTGCCCATCCGTATGTTGACGGCGGTTATCAGTACAGATGTTTGATTTCAGATGACTCTGGACATTTCACGGGTACAGTGCCTGTTTCGCTGATTGTCTGGTCGTTTGATGAGAACGCCAAAGTTCTGTCTTTCAGCGGATGCGGATCTTTATCGGGCTGGGAAGACTATAATAATCGTCCATGGAAAAAAGAAATCCTTGAAGCAACATCAATTGTAGTTCAGGAAGGGATCACGGAGATCGGAGAGAATGCACTTTACGGAGCAGGTGACGGATACGGCGTTGAATCAGCTACGATCTATATTCCGTGCAGTGTCATCTCGATTGGCACACATGCTCTGACCAGCGGGAATTTGGAACGGATAGTAGTCGACAAGGATAATCAGTTTTTTTCAGATGTTGATGGGGTTCTTTTTGATAAAGAAAGAGAAACACTAATTTGCAAACCAGGAAGAGGTGGAGGTATATATAAAATTCCAGATGGGACAAAAGCTATAGCAGACTATGCTTTTGAGTGGTGTGCCTATTATCAGGAGTTTATCATTCCGGAAGGTGTTGAGGAGATAGGAGACTTTGCTTTCAGCAGCTGTCATGGGCTTAAACAGCTTATCTTTCCGGATGGTATCAGAGAAATAGGTTATGGAACATTTCCGAATGTAGTTAGAATTCCAGCGAGCGTTGAGCGTATTGGAAGCGATTTTCTGACAAACGCGGAAATGTATCCAGGTAGCACGGAAGTGTATTACTGTGGAACGAAGGATCAGTGGAACGAGATCAATTTCTACAATAGAAACAGCGACTCTGAGGGATATATCGTGTATTTCTTACACGATGAAAACGATCTCTGGCTTACGGACAATCAAGTTTTAAGCTATGAAAGCATCTTTGATTATGCCGGAAGATGGATGTCTGGAGAATACTACGACAAATCTATGCACTATGCCAACGAAATGGATATACGCTTTGCTGGAGATAACAATATTGTTTTTACCTGGCGGGAATCACGCCCGACAGGGTCACTCCAACTGTCAGACTGTATGGCCACCATGGATCCCGAATCCGGCTTGGTTCATTTTGAGGGTCAAAGATACTACGCAACAGAGGCGAACGGATGGCTACGCTTCAGTAACGGATCTGTGACATTGCACATCGACCATTCCGACCTGAATGGGCTCGAAGATGGCTATGAGTTTGTCTTCGACACAAAGGATGGGGACAGGCTGCAATCAGCGCTTTGGTTTAGACAAACACCACATGAAGTGAAAGGCATACAGATGAATTAGCCCAGCACTTTAGTATTATTGCAAATGAAACCTCTACGGAGCAAGCTGCGAGGTATCACCACAAGTACGTTTTTTCACGCAACAAGCTGGGAAATTTGATCTGCGGGGATTAACTGATCTACCAGTATCTATGGCTTTTGATTAAATGAAGAAGGGACTTTGATCTTGCGAGATACAAGATATTGTTGTATACTATAAAATAATTCTCTGTAGATTGAGCGCTCTACTTGACAGTTTACATAATGCATCATTTGACTAGGGTGATTGTCATGAAAAGGATTCATTCGCTTGTAATTTGTGCATTTTTGCTGGCTTCAGTGTTTTGCTCTGATACATATGCTGAACAGACAAGTTCGATATTGTGGCAGAGAGCGTATTTGAACTTGCTTGAAGAGAAGAGAGCAGAAAGAGGGCCTTACACACCTGGAGTTGACAGATTTGAGAGTTATGCGTTGTATGACATTGATAAAGACGGGGTTCCTGAATTGTTTTTGCGTTATGGGACTAGCACTGCTTCGTCAACATGCTTTCTGTATTCCTTTATGAACAATATGGTTTATTATATTGACCAGTTTTACTTCGGAAGTTCCGAACTGTATTCATTCCCGAGTGACAATGGAGTTCTTCTGGTTTATGGGCATATGTTCCATGCGAAAACACAGCTTCTGTCGCTGACAGAAGGCAGGTTGGATTCATCTTTGTTTTACGAGGAAGTTATTGATCAGATGTCAGGATCTTGGTATACACCTGTGAGTGATTATTGCCCGGGATCAGTTCTGATTACAGAGTTTTTCTATGATCAGGATTTTCCGTTGACCAGTTATTATTCTTGGACACAGCCAGCCCCGGTCGCTGCGGAAGTTCATTGTCCAAACTACGATGATAGTTTCTTTGCAAATGCGATTAACAATGATGCCACTGCCGTGAAGGTCAGATTTCCTTACATTAATATTAACCTGAATGGAAATGATGTTGAGGTCACGACCATTGGAACTGTCCTGAATTCATTGATAAATCGTACAACAGATGAATCTGGCACGCCAATCGTTGAATATCAGGCCTTTCTTGCAGATCTGAATCGAGATGGTCAATTGGAGTATCTGATCAGTCAAGAAAAGCGAAGTCAGGGAGAGAATGCTGTCAAACCGTTCATGATGATCCTTAGCGAACAGAATGGAACAATCTATGCCTATGTAGATGAGCTTAGTTCGTTTACCAATGTGGATACAGGGGGAATCCTCTATTATTACAATGATTCATTTGGTTATATTTGGGAATCAGCATACCGTGTTTTTTTTGACGCTGAAAACTGGATGAAATTGGATTGCGCATTGGATGATTATACGGGACCGCATGGTAATATAGAAACGGACAACGGAGAACAGAAAGTCTGACAATTAACCGATGTTCATTAGAGAAAAATGTGAACCTCGTGTACTGTGGAACAAATAATCTAGATGATGCCAATTTCTGTATTGGTTGCGGAAAACCTACTAGGAGTATTTGGTGTGACAATATCGCGATCTGCGTTCGGCCTATAATCTGGGATAGACTTGAAAGAATATGAGGATTGATATGAAAAAAAAGATTTCGATTATTTGTGTTATATTATTATGCTTAATTCTTACCGGATGCGGTTCCTCACAACTGGTTGGACGTTGGATCGAAAAAGATGGCTCTGAGGTACTTGTTTTTGAAAAAAGCGGTACTGGATCAGCGGATGGGTTCCGCTTTGATTGGTATACATCTGGTAACCGCTTATTTATTGTCTTTTTTGACCAAGAAGAATACGCATACTCTATCAGCGGAAATAGTCTTTCGCTTCAAAAGGTTTACTCTGATGGGAGTCTGTCACGGGAAGTTGATGTGTATAACCGCCAGGGAGGGTCAACCACGCCGATTGGCGTTATAGCATTAATTGTGATAATACTTATCTCAATGGTCAGCTTTTTTATCTTTAAAAAATCCAGCAAACCGTCCAATATAACCAGCACAGATGTAGAATCTACAAATCTATCTACTGAAACAAAAGATGCAGATGAAGGAATAACAAAGGTGCCAGAGGCAGAAGTAAAAAAAATAGACATTTGTCCGAAGTGTAGTGCGGAATTACCAAAGGAAGCATTCTTTTGTCCAGGATGTGGATTGAAAGTCGATGATTTAAGGTCGATGGGAAAGGGAGATCGTGAGATATATGTTCTTCATGACAAACCGGAGGAAAATAAACCAACACCTATGAAACGAAAATTGACAGATGGTGAAGGAAAGCCTTCTGAAGAAGACAGCATAAACAACCTTATCAGAGTATGGTTTGAATGTCCGTCTTGTGGAGCAAGGTTTGAAAGACATGGAACGAAGGACAATCCTCCTGAATTCGGATATTGCTATCGTTGCCATTATGATGGTAAAAGCCCTCTTGCTGGGAATGAAACCAGAATAAAAATTTCAAAGAATTTTCATCAGCAAAAAGCAGATACTGGTTTTGAGACTCCCGATCCCAATGCTGCCTTCGCTCCTGAAAGAATCAAATACACTACTCATGAAAACAAACGTACGGTGGATAGTATAACAGAGAACACAACTATAGAACCATCTCCAGGTATGAAGATTTGCCCAAATTGCAAGACAGAAGTAAGACGAGGCGCAGCTGTGTGCAAGCGATGTGGATATGAATTCTAGAGTGGAACTAAGGAGCGTTTAACTTGTACTGTATATACTGTGGCAAAAAGAATCCGGAAGACGCAAAGTATTGTGGTTCATGCGGTAAACCTACTGTGGTGCCGGTTTATCACAAAAAGGGAGCAGAAAAAGTAACCACAACGGCCTTTTTTAAGCTTAATTCGAATCCAAAACCGCAATCTAGTTCAACCGAAGGGTATTATTTGCATCAGACGAAGACACATGAAGAGCCATCCAGTACAAGCAAGGAAACTACGAAAAAGAGTTCTATGCTGATTCCGGTTTTAGCAATAATTGCTGGGATTGCTTTAATAGTACTTTTTTTCGTGATTTTTCCATCTTCGAATGAGAAAACGAAATCACTAGATGATATACTATCTGACATAGTATCAGAAGACAGTTTGTACAGGCAGAAGGACGTCAAAATCGCAGGAAGCGAGATCACCAATAGAGAGACAAATCAGAAAAGCGGAATAGATTATGCTTGGGTTAGAGTAAATAGCGCTGGAGAAAAGTTTGAAAGTGCAAAGGCTGATTATAAATTGATTTATAACTTCTATGATGATGAATGGCATCTTAGTGATTGTGAAAGATATAGTCTTGAAGTCAGTCCTCCAGAACAATATAGTGTTGATGATTATGTGTCCGAATACGGCATAACAAATTTTCAACTATTGGGTGTTGATCAAATTGATGGGACGACATATAAATTTAACTACCTAAGTTATGATGAATCTTATGATTATTTAAAAATTGAGAAAACACATTCAATAGAAATGAAGTTTTCTTCCTATCCTGATTGGGATTGGCACGTAAATTCTTTTGATACATCGAATAGTTATTATATTCTAGAAACAGATGGATTCGAAGGTGATTGGACAACAAGTATAACTAGAGGTAATTGGGCTTACGGATATAGAACATATGATGTATATATAAGTATAAATCAAATTAGTTCAACTGGGATTTCCTTTGATTATGTGATAGACAAAGACGGAGAAAGATTGAACTCTGGATCGGTTAATGAAGAATGGAATATTAAGAGATATAACTCTGGATCTAGAGAGTTCTATTTGTTCGTTGTTGACGAAATATTCTTTAGTACAGGTATAGGTCCTTCAGCAATGGATGATTACAGACTTGCGTTTAAATCTAATATTATAGGTGGGACGAGCGAGGAAGGAAGCGGACTACTAATTGAATTTGGTTCATATGATACATACTCTGGAGGTTTTGTTCTCGAGAAAGCATCATAGTAAACTGAGATGTGGGTGCCTGCCTTGATATAGAACGAAGGCCAGAACGATACAGGGAAATATCAGACAGACAAAACTCCGGGATATCTGGGAAAACCGATTTGAACTATTCCGGCATGATCTTTCCGAGACATCCGAGTTTTGCAGGAACTGTAAATATTCAGAGCACTGCAGAGGAGATGCCCATCACAGCTGGGACTATGATTTGAATAGACCGAGAATCTGTTTTAAAGGAATTTTTTTGAATAAACAAGTCAGGACAATATCTGAAGATTTTGATCATTTTGATATCCATAGATTTAGCAATATTTCCATACCTGTGACGGAAGCAGATTTATGAAAGGAAGCAAACATAATGAAAACGAAGAGAATCCTTTGTGCTCTACTCATAATGGTTTCTGTGGTAACAATGTTTGACAAAAAAGCATATGCCGTTGATAGTAGTGAGGCTATTTCAACTAGAATTGATGATTTATATAATGTGATTACAGCCAATGGCGGCTATTTCAACGAACATCAAAATGATGAATGCGGCAAAAAGAAGAGTGGACATTCATGTAAACATTGTAATCTAAATAACATAGTAAAAGCTGACTGGTTCAAAGAAGCTTTTGGAGATGTTAACACCCAAAACTTTCCAATTAGTGCTGGAAACGATGTTTGGTCTTGCTATGCTTTTGCTCAATTTGCTGAATGGTATATATTCTGTGCGGATGAGAACGATCCTGTAACCAGAAAAAGAAGTGAAAATAAATCAGGTAGTTTTAACTATGATTTTTTAAATAAAAATGCAACAATCGGAGACTATCTTAGTATTGACGAGCATCACGGAGCTGTTTTTATTAGTTGTGATCCACAAAATGGTGTCTATGTTTTGGATAACAACTACGAGGGCTCTTATAATTGTTCGGTAAGAAAGCATTATATTCCATATTCTTATGCAAATAGCGTAACTGTTGTGCATTGCTATTCAAAAGACTCTGGTAGGTCACCGTCTTTCCACAACTACTCTTTTTGCAATCACGAAAGCTTTGATGGTAATGGTTATTGCAAGAATTGCGGATTCTCTTTCGACTGGAATGAAAATAGGACACCAATAAATGGCACAATCAAGCCCAACTGGCAATCAATAACAGTCAAGGAACGCCCGTATTACGCTTCCAAAACTATTGCTTCAGTTAAAGAAGATGTTACAGTCACGGCTAAAGTGGAAAATGTATTTGAAGCTGCTGAACCAGGCAAACATGTATGGTACGAGGTTAAAGTCAATGGAAGATCAGAGCCTGGATACGTGTACTGTGATAGAACCGGGTGGCGTTTATATGGTAGCTACTATGAGGATAATCTAGAAAGTGGGACAGGAAAAGACGCCAATAATAATTTGATTATTAATCCGAATGAACCGACTATGACATCAGTGGGATATAATATGTTTGTAGATGTTGGGAAAGGTTCTACTTTGAGATTTTGTTCTTCATGGTCCACGGATAGAAAGTATGAAGTTGCTTCAATACCAAACGGAACTGTTGTATATGTATATGGTACAACTGTAGAACAGTTCGATGAACGGACATGGGCAAAGATCAATTATGATGGAGCAGATGGTTGGGTAAACTACAAATGGCTTAAAACAACAGCAGCTACCAGTATCGAAGCGCCAACGCTTCTTGCTCCTAATGTTATAGAAGATGAACCAACACCGACGCCTACATCTACACCTACTCCTGTTCCATCGTCAAATCCCGAGCCTAAACTGAATTCTATAGCCTCAAATATGAAGGTAAATGTTGGCGCTGGGAGTACGCTACGGTTCTGCTCAACGGTTTCCATTGCTGATGAATATGAGATAGATTCGATTCCAAACAACGCTACGGTTTATGTTTATGGCATAACAACACAGCAGTATGAGGACCGAACTTGGGCAAAAATCAACTATAATGGAACAGACGGTTGGGTAAACTATAAATGGCTGGCTCAAATGTCCCAGGAACCAACACCGACACCCACTCCTGCTCCGACGCGGAGTCCCGATCCTGAACTGAATATTATAGCCTCAAATATGAAGGTAGATGTTGGCGCTGGGAGTACGCTACGGTTCTGCTCAACGGTTTCCATTGCTGATGAATATGAGATAGATTCGATTCCAAACAACGCTACGGTTTATGTTTATGGCATAACAACACAGCAGTACGAGGACCGAACTTGGGCAAAAATCAACTATAATGGAACAGACGGCTGGGTGAACTATAAATGGCTGGCTCAGATACCGCCTGAGCCGACACCGCCGCCTGCTCCTACTCCTACCCCAAGTCCGACACCTGAACAACAACCGGAACCAGATCGTAGCATAATAGATCTTCCTCAGTATTATGGTCAGTGGGTTGCTGGAGCATATTACAGCGAACATGACATTTATGATGACATGCTGACGATTGAACCGATTGGATCAAACGAAATCAGTCTGCACTGGGAACTGTATCGTATTGCAGGCTTTTCCGAAACTGCGACAGTTGATTTACAAACCGGTATTGCTCAATTTACAATTAACGATTTCTGGTCTGGAACAGGGCATGTAGTTTTGAAAAATGGAATCGTTACGATGGTTATTGACACAAGCACATTTAACTATGTGTCAAGCGGTGATGAGCATCTTTACACGCAGAAACGCGATGTTTCGACATTGCCGCCTCAACCCGAAATGCATTATGATGTTCCTGTTTTAAGCATCAGTGATTACAACACTCCGTCAGATATGGATGAGGGTTCCAATTTCGGAATCAGGGGTATTATCCAGACCAACAGCGGATTAATCACAGATGTCTGGGCATATCTGTATGATGCTAACAACAACCCTGTACAGTCAAGTCACTACACTCCGGGTGAAACCAGCCATGATCTTAGATACAGCATAAACAATGATCTTGTCTTCGGAAAACTTACTCCTGGCAATTACAGCTATATGGTTGAGGCACAGGCTGTAAATGGCGATCAGACGACAAAGACACAACTAATTAATGCAAACTTCACAGTGTACGCAGTTCCTCAGCTACCACAGCCGATTCCTGAACCGGAGATCAGCAATGTGGGCAGGGATATGCGGGTTAATGTCGGCACAGGATCTACGCTTCGCTTCTGTTCTACTGTTTCCAGGGATGATGCTTATGAAATTGGCTCAATCGCTAATGGTGAAGTGGTCTATGTTTACGGTACGACATATCAAAAATATGAAGATCGAACCTGGGCCAAAATCAATTATAGCGGCAGGGATGGCTGGGTCAATTTCGAATGGTTGTCCCTAATTGAACCCGATCCGGTCCCAACGACTGAATCAGAGTCTACTTCCAGGTCCAATATTCCCTTCCTGAGCATCGGTGAATACAACGTCCCATCAGATGTAAATGAAGGTACCAATTTCGGAATCAGGGGTACTATCCAGACCAACTGCGGATTAATCACGGATGTCTGGGCATATCTGTATGATGATAATGACAGCCCTGTACAGTCAAGCCACTACACTCCGGGTGAAACCAGCCATGATCTTAGATATAGCATAAACAATGATCTTATCTTCGGAAAACTCTCACCGGGCAGATATAGATATATCGTCGAAGCAAGAGCTGTAAATGGTGATCAGACAGAAATAAAGCGCCTGATCGATTCTACCTTCGAGGTAAAGACAGTCTCCGTGCCTCAGCAGGATGAGCCTGAGATCAAAGCAATCGGGAAAGAAATGAAGGTCAATGTTGGCAAAGGATCAACACTCCGATTCTGCGCAACCGTTTCCAGAGATGATGCATATGAGATAGGCTCAATCCCGAACGGTACGACGGTTTATGTTTATGGAACGACAATTCAGAAATATGAAGACCGGACATGGGCTAAAATCAGATATGACGGACGCGACGGTTGGGTAAATTATGAATGGCTGTCATAAGAACTTGTAGGTGAGAGAGATTTGGATGTCGTTATCGCATAGGCTGAAAACGTTACGAATGTCGATCTGTCTGTGCGAAATGAACTATACGATGCGAAGAACAGGCTTTTAATCGAAACCCAAGTTAATCATATTCTAAAAAGTTGGAGGAATCAGATATGGCAAGCAGCTTTAGTTTGAAATACAACGTCGACATCGTGATGTGTATTGATGTAACCGGCAGCATGAAGGGAATACTGAATACAGTTAAGCAAAATGCTTTGAATTTTCATGATGATCTGAAAGCACGTATGGTAAAAAAAGGGAAAAGCATTAATGAACTACGAATTCGCGTCATCGCGTTTCGAGACTATCTTGCCGATGGTGAATACGCGATGCTTTCCACAGAATTCCTGAACATGCCGGAGGAGAAAGAGACATTCAGAGATGTTGTCTGTTCACTTGAGCCAGATGGTGGTGGAGATGATCCGGAAGATGGTTTGGAAGCTCTTGCTTATGCCATCAAGTCAAAGTGGACTACAGGCGGAGATAAAAGACGGCACGTTATTGTTGTTTGGACAGATACATCTACACACAAGCTCGGATTCGGAAAAGAATCTCCATATTATCCGAAAGGCATGGCGAAAGACTTCAATGAGCTTACATCTTGGTGGGATCAGATGAACAAACGGTCCAAACGCCTTTTGATTTATGCTCCAGATGAAGAATACTGGAAGACAATATCTGACTGCTGGGAAAATACAATTCATGTTCTCACAGAAATAGATAACGGGCTGGAAGAGTATGAATACGATGAGATCCTTAACACTCTTGTGAGTACCATCTGATATTGAAGGGATCTGTGCTTGTGCAGGAAATACATGACTACCGTTTAATTAGTGATTTTACAACAACCGAAGCCGGCTTCTGTAGATGGACATTTGCCAAAAGAAACAGGCATGAATTCTTCATAAAAGAGTTTATTTCGCCACGGTATCCCTCCGAGAGCCATGGCTTGGATGAGGCTGTGGTTGCCGTGAAGAGAAAACAGTGCGAAGAATTCTTTCAAACAAAAAAGGCATTCTATGAAGAATTGAAGCGCTGCAGAACCGGAAACATAATGTGGATCTGCGACTTTTTCAGGGATGGCTCAAAGTATTACGCGGTTACAGATAAGGTTTATGGAAAAACAATCTCAGCCGAAGAAATCTGCTATCTTAGCAATGAAAAAAAGCTCATTATCATGAGAGCGCTTCTGCACAGTTTTTCTGTTCTGCATGCGCATCATATTGTTCATGCCGATGTCAGGCCAGAAAATATTCTGATCAAAGAAACGGTGTCAGGATACTACGCGCCCAAAATTATTGATTTTGACGCCAGCTATTTTGAAGAAGAACCGCCTGAAGAAGTATTTGGGGATATGGTGTATTTAGCTCCTGAATCACGTCTGCAGATGATGGAGGTAGAGGTTCCGTTGACAACGAAAGTAGACATTTTTTCTTTAGGAATACTTCTTCATCTATACTGGACAGGACAGTTGCCTGGAACCGGAGACGGTTATGATTATGCATTTGAAGCAGTATTGGATGACAAAGAATTGATTCTTTCCAATAATCTCCCGGGAGGAATTAAAACCATTATTCAGCGAATGCTGCAGAAACAGCCCAAATATCGACCAAGTGCAGAAGAAATTCTGCATAGAATTGACAGGCTTTGCAAGGATGTTATTCCGGAAAAAAGCGATGATACTCGCGGAGGAACTTATCCCAAAAAGAGAAGTGGGCGCTCAGTGCTTAGTGTTCCTTCAGATCTTGGCTAAAAAAAGTGAGATGATTAGGTATGTCTGCGTTTCAGTTGCTCGAAATTAAAGACTATTTGATACTTGCATTGTTTATAGGGATCATCACTGGCGGTATAATTCTGCTTTTTTATTCTCGCAGCTTGATAGTAAAAAGCAGAAAATATGAGAACGGAGACGTTCCGGAACCGCCGAATGATCCTCCTATAGAAATACACTTTTCATTGGATATGATTTTTGCGAGAGAAGAGGGCATTCCGGTCTGCAGGTATTGTGAGACATTAAACAGCCAAGGCTCAAAACAGTGTTGCGCATGCAGGAAACCTTTGCCATAGACAGTTTTTCGGATCAGTTTATGCCCAGAATGTTTGGAGATTGTATTTATGTTTTGTAAAAAATGCGGAGCTCATCTCAATACAACTGATAAGGCTTGCTCAAACTGTGGATACGAAAAAGGACTTCTTTCCGGAGGAAAAGGGTTCTGGGATATTGTTTCGGATAACTCTCAGCACGCTGAAGCAGCTGCTGCCGAAGAAATAAACATTACTGAACATCACGAGAATAAAATAGAAGCGCGTACAAAAACCAGTAAATGTGCGCTGGGTGTACAGACTTTTATTATTCTTTTGCTTGTTTTCGTGATGGGAGGTTCATTATGTCTTGCAATTCAGAAGAATCGTTCCTTACAAAATGAAATGTCGGCAATGGAAGCTCAAGTACATTCTGCTCTGGAAATCTCAAAAGAAAATGAACGGCTGCAAAAAAGGGTATCAGAACTTGAAATCGAGCTATCGAATCAATGCGAAGCTCTGAATGAGACGGAAGAAGAAATAATTGAGGACGAGATCGAGGGAAATCAAATATGGTAAAAGAGGAATCCATGTCTACAATGGGTAAATGCCCGCTTTTTACCGATAGAGTTGATTGCGTCATTGAAATATATAAAGAAAAAATTCCCGATGAAGGGGAAGACAGTTATTGCTATTCCATCAATGAAGCCGGCGGTATGATTGGTGTTTTCGATGGATGCGGAGGATCCGGAGCCAGACACTATGTTGGCTTTCAGAACAGAACGGGGGCATATATTGCTTCTCGGGCCGTATGTGGCGCTGTAATGAACTGGTATGAGGAAAACAACGGGATTATTCCGATGGCGAATCAGTCTGACGCAATAAAGAATGAAATAATGGACAGCATCCGGTTATGCAAAGACCACTGTGGCGCTGCTTCAAAAAACCGTATTAAGGGGTCAATATCGAGAGAGTTTCCGACAACTGCCGCGATTGTCGTATGCGGTTTAGAAGAGAGCATCCTTAGCGTTCGTTGTTATTGGGCAGGTGATTCCAGGTGCTATTTACTACATGAGTCGGGGCTAGCGCAGTTGACTGAGGATGACATCGACAAAATTGACGCACTGGAGAACATCTCCGAAGATGGGACACTCCAGAATGTGATCTCTGCCACGAAAGATTTTGAGCTTCATGCCGCGGAATACCGGTTTGAGCTGCCGTGTATAATCATTGCAGCCACAGATGGCTGCTTCGGATATTTGCGCAGTCCAATGCATTTTGAACATTTGCTTTTGAGCAAGCTCCAGTCCGCCAATAGCATAAAAGATTTTGAAGATAAACTGCTTTATGATCTTGACGGAATTTCAGGTGATGACTACACTTTGGTTGCTATTCCAATCGGCTTTGGTTCTTACGAAGAACTGCAGAAAACCTTCAAAAGCAGACTCCAGTTTATAGAAAAGTATATGATGCCGGGGTTTAAAACAGAAGAAGGAATCGCTGAAATATGGGCGGAGTATCAGAAACATTATTATCAATTCAGAATTGCAGGTGAGTCTAATGTGGATGTGCCCCAATTGTAAGACAAAAAATGACTCAAAATATTTGCTTTGTGATGCTTGCGGCGTATTCAGGTTTAATAAACTGACGACAGCGGAACAAAAGAGGTTTGAAATTGAAAAAGTAAACCGTTATCTGAGGTCAAAAGGTATTGATCCTGATGTTCCTTGCTGGAAACCTTCGGTAATAATTCATATGGGTAAAGTCCAACAAAACCCGCCTACTGATAACAGACTGAAAACTCCAGAAGACCTGAAATAACCCCTCGGGTTTCTAAAAAATGATTTGGGTGAGAACTGAAGAATGTGGAAATGTAAAAAATGCGGTCATAGGAACGATAATGCTCTTATCCGTTGTGAAAAGTGCAAAGCATATCATGAGATAACAAACGAAGAAATACGTAAAAAACTGAAAACGAAAGCTCTATTTATTCTCGCTATCGGACTGATCATGATTTTGATGGGCATCGTTGGAGTTTTTTCCCTTTTTCAGGGAAAAAGCCAGATGTCACAGGAAATACCTTCCGATCAAACAACGATGGTTGTTTATACCCCGGCCCCTACGGCAACTCCGACACCAACTCCGACGCCTACTCCTATGCCGACGCCTACTCCTATGCCGACGCCTACTCCGACACCGACCCCAACACCGACACCTGTACTTACGCCTACGCTTACGCCTACACCTACACCGTCTCCGAGCCCAATTGTTCCGGGGCCTCATGATTTGCAGAGAATCAACAACGATATTGTTCCTCCTTTGGCTGATGAATATCTTCCATATTATCGATATGCAACAATAACTCAAGCTGATGGAAATGACGTTTACGGGTTTAAGAAGGCGGATCTAATGAAAAATAATAGTTCGCCAACAGTGGTTAAATATGGATCTGAGGTAACTGTCATTTCTTCCAATGTCAGAGGTTATGTGTGTTGCATCTTAAAAGATAATAATGCCTACTGGATCAATGAGAATTATATGGATTACTTGAATTGAAAAAAGAATGAGTATTATGGAGTGGTCATATGTGGATATGCAAGTATTGTAACGAGATAAACGATAACAAACAGAGTAATTGTTCGTTTTGTGGGTGCAGCAGGGATAAGAAAACCCAAAAGGTTCCTATCAAAGCTTTTACCGTAATTGCGATCATCTTAATTGCTGTTGTAGTCGCTTTGATCAATCATAGGAACAAAGATGACAATACAGATAATCAAACGATTACGGCGGTCACTCCGATCGTGACTCCGGCTGTAACTCCAGAAGTATCTTTAGTCGTGACTCCGACAGTGACCCCAACCGCAACTCCGAAAGTGAACCAGGAAATGCCCCAGGCTGTAACTCCGGCAATCGATATTCAGGACGACGAGATCGATCCTTATCAGAAATATTGATTGGCAGGCAGTTTTTTTCGTAACCTTTTATAGAAATGAACAGAAGGCGAGAATGAATGCATTCTGAAAGATAAAGCATGATTAGAGATGCTAAAGATAACGAGAAGAATGATTTGAAGAACTTCCTAAAAGCAATTCTCGTCAATCATGTATTATTATAATGATCGAGAGAAATGCATATATGCTTTAAGTAGTTACCGTAATTTGAAAAACGGAGAGGAGATACATTGTTTAGCATGGGATTATAAACAAAAACAAAGAAATGGCTAAGTAAAGATGGATTCAAACTGAATTATATAGTCTGTGGAATCTACTCAGTTGTTGCCCTTTATCTTTTGATCCCTCCACATTTTACAAGTTTGGTTTATTATCTTCTGCTTGTTGGCTTTGTAGGCATTATTATTTCGTTGCTAACACGAAATTATGCATTTGCGGTTATCGGATTTCTTCTTGTTGCAATCAGCTATGTCATTCGTCTTACCTGGGTGATTAATAACAATTATGGTTACAATTCTCGGTTCCTTGATGAAGAAATAGCTTTAGTTATATTAATTATTAGCTATGTTATGGCGGCTATTACAGCTGCCTTGAGCGGAAGAAAAGCCATGGTTTTTGGAAGTATTGCAGCTATTCTGGAATCTGTAAATATTGTTGTTGGTCTTTTAAGCGGCGGTTCCTTTTCGCTCAGTAAGATTATTAGCATAATGCTCGTTATAGCCTTTTTTTTGACGGGAATAGTTAAATCGGGAAAGCGTACAAGCACAAAAATCGGTATAACGACCAAAGAATACCCTGATGATGCCTTTTTTAATACTTCTGAAAACCCTGCGAACAAGTGCGGAATCTGCCCAGGATGCGGAAAACTTCTGGAGATGGATGCTGCATTTTGCGGATATTGTGGAATGAAAATTAAGATTGATACATCACCTAAAAAGTTAAAGCATTCTGGAAAACCGATGGAAGAAGTTGAATTGACAGATGGAAAACCAGACATCCGACAGCCTGTGGATGATAGTTTTTCGGATAAGCACTCGAAAGGTATCACGAAAAAATCATCCAGAATAAAGTATAATTTTTGAGGAAGAGTATGTACTGTATATATTGCGGAAAAGAATTGAAGGATGACTACCGCTATTGTGTATCATGTGGGAAATCCATAAAACGCGGAAGTATAAAAATACCGGGAAGAAATGAAACAGCCTCACAGACAGCTGCAAGCAATCAAATTGATTTCGAACCACTATGCAGCCAGCTGAGGAGAAGTAACCCCAGAGAGAATAAGGCTCGACACAGGACGAAAGAATCAATAAAAAAAAGAAGGGTAACTGCAAAAAAAGCTCGCCTTATACTCATGCTTTGTTCTGTGTTTGTCCTCGTCGTTGCAGTTTCCTGCTACATATTATTAAACTCCCGTAATACTGAGAAAGAAGAACTGCTAAAAGTAATTGATCAACAGATACAGAGTGAATTTGTAATAGGAGATAGTCTCCCAGAGTATATGAAGTACAACAACTCTCTGTTATCTGCTTTGAAATACAATATTGTTTCTTTCAACAGGAAAGATAAAGAGATTTCGTTATGCTGCACTTACGTGGATGCACTTAAACTGGCTGAAATGCTTTCTGATGTTACCGGTGCTTCGGAATATTATGTGAAAGCTACTTCAAGAATAGATTCTGCTTCGGCCCCGGTCTTGACACAAACAATTAAATTGAAATATTCTGTCAGACGCATAAACGCAAAAAAAGAGTTTTCGGTTGTTTTTAATGATGATTTTTTTAATGTTTTGAGTGGCGGAGCCTATTACGGCTATTTAGATATGCTAGAAGGGGAAGTAGCATGACAGTGTTACCATCAGGGAAAAGAATGCGGCAGTTTATAGCGTTGCTGTTAGTAGTGATTCAGTTTTTTTTAATTCCATTGTCGGCTTCTGCTGATGACTTATACGAAATTAAGAAGCTGGTTTTTTTTCATGGCAACGATGTATATACAGTGCGTTTATTGCGCGTGAACGGGATATTATTTGCCTGCTCAGATGACCTTGCGAATCTGAAGAAGTGTTCAACTCGATTTCTGGAACAACCAACGCGGCTAACTTTTTTTACAGATCAATATGTAATTCTATGTGAGTATTATGACTCGGAATACATAAATTGCGATAATTTGATATTTGTACCATTCAGCGACGCACTCTCTGCTCTTGGACTTGATCTACATATCGTTGATGATCGGATAAACGTAACCGTTTACAGGACGCCACTAGAGTTTTTACGTGTGCTTGACAGAATCGTAGACAAGGAGGACTTCTACCTTTATAACATTATTCAAGATTCAGAAGGTTACATTGCATTAGGAGAAATACTTGCGAAAACATATGCATTACTTTCGCCCTTTGCTTTCAAGACATGGTGGGATGTCGCTACAAGTTCTGATGATCAAAAAAAATATGATCAGGCATTTACAAAGATTCTCTCTAATGATGGTTCGGCAACTGAAATATTGACAGGGCTAGTAAACCTAGACAGCAAACTTTTAAAATCTGAAAAACTGATTTCATATTTAGATGAGTTCTTCTATCAAGATGGTAAATTTGCGGAATTACTGAGGTCCTTTGGCATTGATGAGGAAACGGTCAGATCACTGCTCCTATCGGAGGATCCATATAGTAACGGTTTTGATGCGTGGTTGCATGAATACAAAGAGGTCTCAGATGCCATAGATTTCAAATACCTATTCGATGTTTTTAAGTTTTACGCATTTTGTGCGGATCTGGATGAATCTGTTCTATTGGCACTACAATTAGTGTTTGCAGATACTGATAATCAATTCATCCGCAGTTCCATTGAACAAATGATCAATATCCGTCTGGAAGGTGGAATTACATCTGTCGAAAATTTATATAGCGGCTATGCTGGTAGGATGCTTTTCAACACATTTCTTACAAGTTTTGAAAAATACTATGTAGATGCTTCGCTGGATAAAAAATATATATCTTTTGAAAAAGATATTTTCAATCGAACTTTTGATATGGATGCAAAAATGTCTGCTACTCAGTTCCTTCCTGTTTATTCCAATATTCAGTCAGGACTATTATCCTATTATTTGACCCATAAGAATGACGGCGAGCATAATACTGCAAAAGAAATGCGAGCAATTGTGATCATGTATCTGAAAACCGCTACAGCCGCATATGAAACATTTTCTTTTGACAGATCTCTGGAAGGATCTGTTCTGGCATTCAATGGAAACTGCGAATTGGCACTATCCGAAATAATGGATTTTGAGGAATCGGAATACTGTCCGCAATATGATAACCAAGCTGAAATTGAATGGATCAGCACCAAATTTGATTCTATACAGGACAATGAAGCGGAATTGCAGTCTGATAGCAATCACAACGACGATCCTTCAATGTCGGATCCGTTTATTAATGAAAGTGCCCAACTTGAACAATGGTTAAAGTATGAGGGACTCTGGCATGCGGGTGGTTATTATGAGGACTCTGGAATATATGAGGAGCAATTAGGCATATCGTTTACCACTCCAAAGAAAATCATGTTCAAATGGCATAAGTATCGTGTTGCATACCTAAGTGGCGACGCTGATTTTGATGTCAACACAGGATGTGCTTCGTTTCGTATATACGATAAATCATTGGAAAAATGGTTTTCCGGGACTTTGCGACTCATAGATGATACCGTTGTTTTTACCGTTGAAGAAAGTGAAGATCATCTTCTGCCTGCAGGGTCTTCTTTTACTTACGTAGAAATGTCAGACCCAAATAGTTTGGCAAACGGTAAATACTATGCAAAAATCAAAGAAATAGACCGGGATTCTCTGGTGTGCGTTGATTTTAAAATCCAGCAAACTTTTAGTGAAGAATATATTCAGACTTTAATGGGTGAAGAACATGCAATTGTTCGTATAGATGGTTATCCCTATTATGTCTCAAGAATCAGCGAAGCTGGGGATTACGGAAGTTACTATCAAAAATCAACTGTTATTTACCTTGGATTAAACGAAGATAAGCCGGATTGGTATCGTATCATGAAAAGTGGTCTTAACGGCGAGTGGGCTCTCATTGCACCTTCGGATGCCCCTTGTTTCAAGGAGACTATAACGAAATCAATGAGAATATCTGAAAACGCCGTCATTGAAGATGATCTTTATCATATGAGATATGGTGTAGATCCGGGAAATACTGCATCAATTAGGGATTTGATGGAACGGTGGGGCAGTGAGTTCTATAATCAATATTTCATTGTCACAGTTGAGAACAATGAGATAGTGGGAATAAAGATGATTTATATGATATAGAATATCTACTATACTTGTATTTATCAGTATAGAAAAATGTTTATGCCATTATATAATATTTGAATAATATTTTTTGGGTAAGAAATAAACCTGATGATGTCAGTTCCTCTTGCCTGATGTAAAACCAACAATGAACTCATAGAAATGGGGAAAACTTATGAAGAGAAAAATGTGGGCACTGCTTGCGCTGGTAATGTGCATTATTTTGAGTGCGTGTGGAAAAAGCAAAGAAGTGAAGAATGTTGAAAAAATGATAGAAGGTGTGTGTTCAGATAGTTTTAATAATTGGGACATGATAAAAAAAGTTGAGAATGCATATATGGCTTTAGCTCCCAGCGAGAAAGCTAAAGTTTCCAATTATTCTGATCTTCGTGCGGCAAAGACGCTCTTTTATAATAAACGATTGATAGGGAATTGGCGAACTGAGAGAACGACAGATACAGGTTTACAAGAAATATTCTTCCAAGATAATGGAACCGGATTTGAATATGGTACGAGTTTTCAATGGAGAATAGCCGACGATACAATTGAAGTGGTTTCAGAAGATGATTCCAGAGATGTAGCGGTATTTGAAATCTTTTTTCAAGATGGTTTTATGAAGCTTAGAATAAAGCCAAAATATGAAGATGAGTTCGAAGAAGAGGGATATACTGTATTGGTTAAGTCAGAGGATTATGATGCGGCATACAATTTAAAATATGTAACATTTCACTTTGAAAACTCGTCAGTAGAGTCCGTTATTGGACCACCAGTCTTTCTTTATGCTGAGGATGGTACAGATTATTATAGGTTTTCAAATCTTTTATACGATAAAGGCTTGGTATATTTCGGCTGTAGTAAAGGCTTTGATCTTGATGCAGAATGGTATTTTAACGGATACAAATCTGAAATGATTGACACATGGAAAGAACCGCCATTTTCTGTGTTTGGAAACACGGATGATACTTTTGCAGTTATAAACAAACGCGCGACAGGCGAATTATATTTTGTTAGAAACCAGTATGTTATAAAAAATGATCTGTTCTGCGACGAATATAATGATTGGTACAGGATAGTTGTTCTTGATTCCGGAGAGCGATTCGTTTCTACGGCAGGTTGGACCCCTTCTCTTGATTACGTGAACTATAAATATTAATACTCGCGACACTATGGTCATTCAATTTAAGTATGGCTACACCCTTGCTGGCTGTTGAGGAATATAATCTTCAATTGTATTGGAACACAAACTAGAATACTGAGACTATAGCACAGCGGTTGATTGACATGAGGAAGATGCCAACTCTGTTTAGAGACAATTTCAAAACCATACAATAGTATAAATATATCCGGAATTATCTGATTCGTCACTGGAATGGGTGCTGGATGGAGAGGGCATCGCAACAGTGAAGATTGATGGAGCCTGCTGCGCATTCATTGACGGATCGTTTTATAAACGATATGACGCAAGGAAAAACAAAAAGGGGATTGTCAAGTGTTCGCCGGAGGAAGCTATTCCATGTGATGAGCCGGATCCAGTTACTGGACACTGGCCACATTGGGAGCCTGTCAGAACTAACGACCCAGGGGCAAAATGGTATCTGGCTGCCTATGAAAACTCGGTGGCTGCTAGAACCGAAATCAAAGATGGGACCTTTGAAGCTATAGGCCCTCATTTTCGAGACAACCCCTATCATCTCGACAAAGACG
>CAZMXF010000013.1:0-1406 GCA_964570015.1 uncultured Oscillospiraceae bacterium
TTTCATTTTCACAATTGCCATATCAACTGCCCACAATCCTTTCCACGACCAGTGCGGCGGCATCTTCAAGCTTCAGTTCTGCCGCGCGGCGCAGCTGGTCGGCTTCCGCAAGCATCTCGCTGTCGAGTGCGGCGGTTTTCTCCGCAGTCTGCTGCTCCGCCTTTTCCCGCAGCGTTTTCAGCTCAATGTCGGCTCTGCTTTTCGCCGCTTCCAGCGCCGCTTTCCCGGCGGAATCCGCATCGACAAGCATCTGCCTGGCTTTTGCCTCCGCTTCTGCAACCTTCGCTTTTCCCTGAACTTCAGCATCGCTGATGCCTTTGATTGCTTCAAATGACATGGACACACCTCCCTTTTTGTGAAAAATTCCGGTAAATACCGTCTCTCGCCTGAAAACCAGGCAAGAATTTGTCTATTATGCTCTATTTATTATACAATGCTTTTCCCCTGCATGCAAGGCAAAATGCAACATCCTCGTGACAAAAACCTGACAGATAGATACATTTTTCTATGCAGGATGACGAATCATAGACAAAATCCGGTAATACCCGTTGCTTACCCGCACATTATACGTTGTTGTTAATAAACTGTCAAACAAATTTACCGCGATTATTATTGCTTTTCTAATGAACTAATGATATTTTCTCATGGATTTGGAGGTTTCTAATTTTCATCTTGCGCATTGTAAACAAAAACTGTATAATGTGTCCAACTGAAGCAAATTACACAAGAAGAAGGTGTTCGTATGACCTTGACTGCGGAAGCCCTTTGGCTGAACAGTTTCTTTTCCGGTTATGACACGGCAATTCTTTCCTTTGCACACAAAATGGCAGAGCTCGCAGGCTCTGTTCTCACTCCGCTGAACAAAATCATTACGCTTCTCGGCGAAAAGGGCATCCTGTTCTTCCTTCTTGCAGTCGTGTTGATGCTCTTTCCCCGTTTTCGCCGCACCGGTGTCTGCATGTTCGGTGCTGTCTGCTGCGGCGCGCTGATCACCAATATCATCCTGAAAGATCAAATTGCAAGGCCGCGGCCGTTTGAAACCGTGGATCAGTTCCGTCAGTGGTGGGAGTTTGTCGGCGCACCGGCCGAAGACGGCTTCTCTTTCCCCTCCGGCCATGTTACGGCAGCCGCCGCCGGTATCACCAGCCTCTGCCTCATGCGGGGTAAGCGTTGGTTTATTCCCGGTGCAATCTGGGTTCTGCTGATGATGTTCTCCCGGAATTATCTGATGGCACATTATCCGTCCGACGTTCTCTTTGCTCTGCTGGTCGGTATCTTCTCCGGCTTTGTCGCGGCGCTGATCACCCAGCTGATTTTTCGCTTCCTGGAGAACCACAGCGGAGAAGGAAAATTTTATGACTTTCTCCTCTATTCCGGGATCGAAGGCAAGCCGAACCTCAAATCCG
>CAZMXF010000013.1:1506-2998 GCA_964570015.1 uncultured Oscillospiraceae bacterium
TTTTATGACTTTCTCCTCTATTCCGGGATCGAAGGCAAGCCGAACCTCAAATCCGTTGCAGGCTCCGTGAAGTCCGGCGTCTCTTCCGTCTCTGAGCGCCATGCCGCCGGCGGGCACGCGGACACTTCCGCACGGAAACCTGCCGCACGGCATCAGGCCTCCGGCTCCGCTACGAAAGCGCCCCGGCATAGCAGTTCTTCCTCCGGCAGCTATCAGGGGAAACACTGATTTCACCCGGTTCGACTTTCTTTCCGCTTCCAGCCGGGAACGGACTACAACATTCGAGCAATAGAATAAGTTCATGAAAACCTGCACCCCCGCCTTTTCAGGCGGGGGTGTTTTAGCCTTACGGCAGGATCACTTTTGTCCCGGGACGAAGGAAATAAAGCATTTTCTCTTTCACGGGAAGACCGAAGATCCGGTTCAGCGCTCGGGCATAGGTTTCAAGCTGGGTCCGGTAGTGCTCCGCCCTTTCGCGGATTTCCTCTTCCTTCTCCACGCGGTCGGTCTTATAGTCAAGAAGAATTAGCCCGCCGTTTTCCAGGAAGAAGCAGTCGATCACGCCTTGAAGGAGAACCCGTTCTTCGGCAGTCTCACCGGGGAGCAGTTCCCGGATGTCGGTCATCAGCGAAAAGCGAAACTCTCTCCAGAGCTTTTCCGCACGGCGGATCCGCAGGCCGATGTCGGAGGAAAAGAACAGTCTGATCTTTTCCGGGTCCACGGCTTCGGCTTCTTCCCGGGCCAGGAAATGCGCCTGTTCCAAACGGGAGATCTCCTGCCGGATCTCATCCGCTGTCCCGGTTCGGGAGCGGTCGATCTGCTGCAGGACCAGATGGGTCGCGGTGCCGCGCTCTGTAGCAGAGATTTCCTTCCGGTTCAGGTCCGGCTCCGGGAAGTCCCTGCGGAAGCGGATCAACGGGTTTTCGATCCGAGCCGAAGCGGCAGCCGGTTTCTCCGGTTGTCCTGACTCTTCGGCAGACATCGTATACAGCGGCAGCGCATCCGGGTCGGGAGCCTTGAGCGCGGTAGCCGTCAGCTTGGAAGGCAGCTGCTCCGCCCGGCGCCAGGGGTACTCAAAGTTCAGGTTCCGGTCCAGCAGAGCGATCAGCGTTCTGTCCGCCTCTTCCCTACGCAGTTCCCTCTCTTCCCCGGAAGCGGGTTCCGTCTCCGGCGCAGTGCAGATGCGATAGCGCAGGGCGTTGCCGTCCAGCGCCGTCGGAAGGAGCCATGGCAAGGCATTTGCGGAGTTCTCCAGCAGCGTAGCGGGGATCTTCGCCCAAACGCGAAGCCGATCCGCCTGCTCCAGCTGTTCATCGATTTTGCGTACACAGGCAGTAAGGTACAGGCGATCCTTCGCACGGGTCATGGCGACATAGAGCAGACGCATCTCCTCCGAGAGCATGTCCAGCGTCAGCCGGCGCGCGATTGCCCGGCGCAGCGCGGTGGGATATTCCACCCTGCGCTCCGGGTCGGTACGCTTCGGTCCCAGCCC
>CAZMXF010000013.1:3098-7411 GCA_964570015.1 uncultured Oscillospiraceae bacterium
GCGCGGTGGGATATTCCACCCTGCGCTCCGGGTCGGTACGCTTCGGTCCCAGCCCCAGTTCCGGGTGGATCAGGACCGCTTCTCTGAGGTCCTGGCGATTGAAGCTGCGTCCCAGCCCGCACACAAACACCACCGGAAACTCCAGGCCCTTGGAACGGTGGATCGAGAGAATCTTCACCGCGTCGCTGCTGTCGGAACAGCTCTCGGGATCCTGGCTCTTTTTTTCCAGATTGCGCAGCCAGGTCACAAAACGGTGCAAGCCGAACTCTCCACTTTTGCCGAAGGTCTCGGCCATGGCGCTGAGGTCCAGGAGACGCTGAAGCCGCTGTTCCCCGTCCGGCATCGCCGCCGCAAACGCGTAGAGGTCCAGTTCCTCGATCACCCGGTCGATCAGCCCGGCCGCGTTCAGATCCGGTGCATCGTCACGAAGCAGACGCAGCCGGGCCACAAAGCGCTGCGCATCGCTGTCATCTGATGCGCAGAGAGCAGTATAAAAGTCCGTATCCGGCCGGGCCGCGCGAATCAGACTGAGCTTTTCCGCGCTGAAGCCATAAGCCGGTGAACTCAGGAGCGAGAGCAACGGAATGTCCCGATGGGGGTTGTCCATGACAGAAAGCATGGAGAAGACCATGGATACTTCCATACTGCTGTAGAAGTCGCTGCCCGCTCCGGCACTGACCGGGATGCCCTGGGAGAGCAGAACGCGGCGGAACACGCCACCCACAGCATTGGCCGAACGCAGAAGGATTGCAACATCACCGAAATGAACAGGCCGCTCGGCGTCGCCGTCCCGAACTGTGCCCCCCTGAACGAGGGAAAGGATCTCCCGAGCGGTCTGGAACGCCTCCGCCTCAAGATCGGTGTTTTCCGCTTCCTCCCTGGGGAGGAGCAGAAGTTCCGGAACAGGGAGGTTTACAGTCCCTGGCAGACCCGGAATCAGTATGTCCGCCGGTCCATACTCAAGGCTGCCCAGCCGCTCGGTCATGCAGCGGCAGAAGACTGCATTCACGGCATTCAGGATCTCAGGCGCGGAACGGAAGTTCTCCTGAAGGCGTATCACGCGTTCCCTGCTTCCGGTTTCGGAATAGAGGCGGCTCTTTTCATTGAAAATCTCCGGATCGGCAAGCCGGAAGCGGTAGATCGACTGCTTCAGGTCTCCGACGAAGAACAGATTCTCCCCTCCCCGGCTGACTGCGCTGAAGATCCGGTCCTGAACCCGGCTGACATCCTGGTATTCATCCACCATCACCTCGGTAAATCGGGCCGCGATTTCCTCAGCAGCTTCAGACGGGGAACCGTCCTCCCGGGTCAGCAGGCGGATGGCCAGGTGCTCCAGATCGGAAAAATCCAGGGCATTGGCGCGGGTCTTTGCCCGGCGGAACTCGTCTTCCAGAGACAAAACCACCGAGAGCAGCGTGCGCATATTGCCCGCGGTGTCCCGCAGGTCGGAGAGGATCTGTGACGACGGAGAGCTGAAGAGCTCCGCCATCTTTTCCATTGCTTTTTTGCACTGCTCCCGCGTCCCCTTCAGTTCAGAGGCAAGCTCGGGTGCGGGATTGTTCCGGATGCCGGAAATACGGGGAAACGGGATCGGAAAGCAGGCAGCGGCATCGTCCCAGCCCTGCCCGAGCCGGGCACAGAGTGTGCGGAGCGCCTGTGCTGTCTCCGCGAAACTTTTTTCGTAAGCCCGGCAGACAGCAGTTTCCGCCTGCATGTCCGAAAGCGCCTCTTCCATACGGGAGCGCCAGAAGCTCACTTCACTTTTCGCATCCTCCAGGAGTTCCCGTCCCCAGGGTGTTTCACACACGTCGGCGTGTTCAGCGGAAAACTGCGCAGCCTGGTCTTCCGCCCAGCGCTCTGGCCGGGCGTGGCTCTGCATGGCGGCATGGAGCTTCAGAATGAGATCCGCCAGCCGGGTGTCGTCCCGACCGGCACCAACCCGGTCCGCCAGGTTCAGAAAGTCCTCCGCCCCGGTTTCGTAGCAGCGGTCCAGCACCCTCTCCAAAGCCGCGGCGCGCAGGCGCTCGCTCTTCTCTTCTTCCAGGATCCGAAAGGCAGGAGAGATTCCCAGCACGCCGGCGTATTCGCGCAGGATCGAAGCGCAGAAGGAATGGATCGTGCCGATCTGGGCATTGCGGCAGAGCAGGATTTGACGGCGAAGATGCGCGTTGTGCGGATTACTGCGAAGGCGGGTGGCGATCGCGTCCGTGATCCGGGCACGGAGTTCACCGGCAGCAGCACGGGTAAAGGTGATGACCAGAAAGCGGTCGATGTCTTCGGGCCTGGCGTCGGAGTGCTGAGGGTCCATATATTCCATCAGCCGCTCGGTCAGGACGCGTGTCTTGCCGCTGCCTGCACCGGCAGAGACCAGGACACTGCTGCCGCGGCAGCAGATGGCCTCAAGCTGAGCATTTGTAAAATCCATTATGTTTCCTCCTGAAGCTGCGCCCACACCGTCTCGTCATCGAGTCTGGGAGTCGGATTGCTGAACTCGCCGTTCTCCCCTTCCTCGAAACGGCAGATCTGATGATAGGGGCAGTTTCGGCATGCATTGTCGCTCTCGGAGACATAGCTCGGGTGTACGTCGATGCTGCCGGAGCGAATCTCCTCCGTCATCTCCCGCAGGCTGTTCTCCACATGACGGCGGAGAAGACCCATCTGTTCGAGGCTGACCAGCGGATCAGAGCGAAGAACGCGGACCGGGATATACTGCTTGTTCTCCCCCTGCTCCCAGGCTTCGATCAGTTCCGGATCGTCCAGCACCAGGCCGGAACGCCGTTTCCCCTTGAGGCGTATGGACGCGGCTTCCTCCTCATCCGGAGCGTGGTCAAACTGCAGGAGTTCCTCCCGCGCAGGCAGATACAGAATTCCGGCCGGCAAAGACCGTTTCCCGTAAAGCTCTTCTGAGTGGTCGCAGATCGAAAAAAGGTATAGGAGCATCTGCATATTTCGGCCGTACCAGACATCCGAGAGACTGAACTTTTTCCGTCCGGTCTTATAATCCACGACACGAAGCCACAGACTGTCGCCGCGGATCCAGCCGTCCACGCGGTCCGCAATCCCGGTAAGTCGGAAATCCTCTTCTTCTCCAACGTTCCGTTCAGAACCTCCGTCTGTATCTGCTTCGGGCTCTGACGCTCCGGACTCCGGGAGACGGGAAATATCCAGTTCAAAACTCAGCGGGGTAAAGTCCGAGCGACGAAGCTCCTCTGCCGTGTCCGAAACGATCTGGTAGACATCGCGGCAGACGCGTTCAAACAGATAGCGGAAACGTGCACTTTTCTCACGGAAGCCGGAGAGTTCCGTCGCGATATAATCCGAAACCGCCGCATCCGTAATCTCCCGAAGCTGCTCATCGGAGACCTCGCGGAACCCGCCCCGGGCTGCGACTTCCCTGGCGGTCTGCTCGAGAATCGCGTGAACAAAGGTACCGATCTCCGGGGCACGGAACGCTGCCGGGCGATCCTCTTCCGCTTTCAGGCCGTAATTGCAGTAATACCCGAAGCGACAGGCAGCAAAACTTTCCAACCGGGACGGACTGATCCGAATTCGTCTGCCATACAGGGCCTCTACCGCAGTCGGGCTGAGGTCAGCGCGCCGCAGCTCGGCATCGTGCAAGAGTTTCTCCGTGCGCTCCGGATCATTGGTCTCAAACCATGCCGCCGCCGCTTCCGCCTCCGGTCCGGCGCCGGGCCGGTGCGCAGAGACGGCAAGCGCCAGCGCACTCTGCCTTGATGAGAGGCGGAGCGTATCCCTCCGGGCATATTCCGGCTGCAGGGAGAAAATCCTCTGCGCCTGGTGCCAGACCATGGCGGGGATCTGGACTTCTCCCTTCATTCCGGTCGTCGGGCAGCTCAGAATCAGCTGATCCTTCGGCAGGGAAAGCGTGTGCCAGATCATGGCATATTCCCGCCAGAGTTCCGCCTCTCCTCCGCCGATCATCAGCTTATGCTCCGCCAGAACATCCAGTTCGGAAGCATTAAAGATCCCGCTCGCGGTACGTGTGCCCGGCAGGCGATCGTCGCTGCAGCCGAGAACGATCAGCCGACGGATATTCCGCCGTCGCATCCGGTCGAAGTCACCCGCGGAAACCCGGTCCAGCGCCACGGGAATCAAGCCGATGTCATACTCCGACAGCACCGCATGCAGGGTATCCCGAAAACCGGAAATGTCCATGGGCGAGTCGCCGAGCACGGCCGCGATCTGGCGGAGTGCTTCCAGGCAGAGTGACCATAGCTGGGTATACTCGGCGTGAAGCTCGAGGCTGCCCTGTTGTTCCAGACGCTGAACACGCTTTTCCAGGCGGTCTGCCG
>CAZMXF010000013.1:7511-20881 GCA_964570015.1 uncultured Oscillospiraceae bacterium
TCCGCTGAGGCCGCAGCGCAGATATGCAATCACGTCCTCCGGGTCCCAGCCGGAGAGCAGAATATCATAAGCGGATTCGATCCAGAGCGGCAGAGGCCGCTCTGCCACCTGGTCCCGCCGTGTCACGAAAAGAGGAATCTCATAGCGGCGGAAGCAGTTTTCCAGGATGCCCCGGTAGTCCTCGAACCCACGGACTGCAACTGCGATGTCCCGCCAGCGGCATCCATCCTCCCGGACTGCACGGAGGATCTCCGCCGCAGCAGCTTCACATTCGATGCGGGGATTATCCGCCTGCAACAGACGAATGCTGCCGTCCGCCGCTTTAGCCGGGGCCGCCGTATATTCGAACATGTGGTCTGCAAAATACGGAAGAGGACTTTCACGCTCCCGCAGATCGACCGTTTCTTCACGGATCTCTGCTCCGGATGACTCCGCAGCCTCGCGCAGCGTTTCCAGCGCAAGGCGGGACGGCAGTAGGAATTCTTCGTTATTATGTTCGGTGGCAGGGAGGCAGACGGTCAAGTTCTTTCCGCGCCGCAGCAGAGCACGCAGCACCTCAAGCTCCAGACCCGTAAAGTCGATGAATCCGTCGACATAGATCCGGTCAAATTCCGGAAGGCCGAACAGTTCCACCTGGCGGGCAAGAAGACTGAGCGGTTCCTCCGGTGTCGCACCGGCACGCTCCACGACCGCTTCGTAGGTATCCAGAATCAGCGCAAGCTCTTTCAGCTTTGCGCCCAATTCGCCGTCCAGTTCTTCCGCAAGCTCACGCAGCGTGCCGCTTTCAGTTCCGGCTGCCCGGAGCGTATCCGCCTCCTGCAGGATCAGTTGCTGCAGGTCGATGTTCTCTGCGGCTCTCCCGAACAGGCGTAGGGTTGGCTGCAGCTCCTTCAGCGCGGAAGCCATGCATAGCAGACGACCTGCCTTGTCCAGGCGCACTTCCGCACCCCCGCCGTGCTTTCCCATGCTCCAGCGTGCAAAACCGCTGAAGCTCATGACTTCGGCATACAGCGAGAGCCGGTCACCACAGGCCTCACAGAGTTCCCGTTCTGCTTCGTGACTGTATTGTTCCGGAACAAGGAGCAGCGAATGCTCTGTCCCATTTATGACCGCGTCCCGGATCTCCCTGATAATATAAGAGGTTTTTCCGCTGCGGACTTTTCCCGTGATCAAGCGCAAACTCATAAGCATTTTCCTGCTGTTTCTAAACTGATTCCGGATCGCCGGACGATTTGATCCTTATTTTATCACACCAAAGTCCGCCGGGCAATCCCGCCGGGTCAATTTGCGTACTTGAGGCAAGTGCACTTTTCCTTATCTTGATAATCCGGAAGAATCTGGTATAATGAAGCATATTTCATACTGATCCGGTCGGCAATGACGCAGCTGTTAGCATTCTATGAGGGAGAATACGCGGAGATATGGATACTTACAGGAGACATAAACTGATCTATCGGCTCCTGGGCGATCTGTTAAGCCCTGTCATTCGCACCAGATTTAATCTGAGCACCGAAAAACTGCACATCGACGGACCGTTTCTCCTTGTTTCCAATCATGTGACTTCCTGGGACCCCCTCCTGGTCGGGATATGCCTGGGTCACCACCAAGCTTACTTTGTGGCCAGTGAGCATCTGTTCCGTATCGGCCTGCTGACAAAAGCCATCAACTGGCTTCTTGCGCCGATCCCCCGTCGCAAGGCTTTCACCGGCATGGACACCGTTAAATCCTGTCTTCGGCACCTGCACGCCGGACACTCGGTCTGCCTCTTCGCCGAGGGTGAACAGTGCTGGGACGGACGCAGTGCACCGATTTTTCCGGCCACGGGTAAGCTTGCGAAAAGCAGTGGTGCAGCGCTGGTAACCTTTCGCCTGGAAGGGGCCTATCTGAGCCTGCCCCGCTGGGGGAAACACATCTGCCGCGGGGCTGTCCGGGGTCATCCGGTCGGTTGTTACTCACCGGAGCAGCTCAAAGAGCTGTCCCCCGGGGAAATCAACGCTCTCATCGAACGGGATATCCGGGAAGATGCATGGGAACGGCAGCGGGCCCATCCTGTCCGTTACCGTGGGAAGCGCCGTGCAGAAGGGATGCCCCGTGCGCTGTATGCCTGCCCGGAATGCAGACGGATCGGAACACTGGATGCATGCAGAGATCGTGTCTTCTGCTCCTGCGGGTTTGAGCGGAGCTATACGGAATACGGTTTCTTCGAACCGAAAGATCCGTTTGAAACCATTGCGGATTGGGATCAGTGGCAGAGAGAGCTGCTCCGATCCCGGGAGTTTCCCCATGAGGGCATACTTCTGTTTTCAGATGACGGTCTGGAGCTGAAGCTCATCCACCCCGACCACAGTGAAGAGGTGCTCGCCGTTGGAGCGCTCCGGCAGTTTGAAGACCGTCTCGAATGCGGCGGCAACAGCTTTCCCCTGTCAGAGATCACCAATATGGCGCTGGTGCAGACACACCTGATGCTCTTCAGCTGCAGCGGAAGTTATTATCAGATTCGCTCTTCAACTGGCGTTAACCTTCGAAAATACCTGGAAATCTGGAAGGAACAATAAAATGGATTATTCGGCGGCCAATCATGCATTGTGGAACTTCATCATTCAGCTCGGGATGATTGCAGGAGCGGTTTTGTTTGCGAATTTTCTCCGGCAGCGGGTCGCGTTCATCCGAAAGAGTCTGATGCCGATTGCAGTGCTGGCAGGCTTTCTGCTTCTCGCGCTGAAGTACACGGGTCTTATCTCCGTCGATGACAAGCTGTTTGAGATGCTGGTTTATCACGGAATTGCCCTTGGATTTATCGCCATGAGTCTTCGTGTCCCGGTCAAAGAATCGGGCAGCACCGGGGATCTCACGGGACTCAAATCCGGTGCCGTCATCGTCAGCACCTATCTGGTCCAAGGTGTCATCGGTCTTCTCATCACACTTATGCTGAGCTATACCGTTCTGCCCGGCATGTTCAAGGCCGCAGGTCTGCTCCTCCCGATGGGATACGGTCAGGGGCCCGGGCAGGCCAACAACGTCGGTTCCAGCTATGAAGCCCTGGGCTTTGCAGGCGGGCGCAGTTTTGGGCTGTCGATTGCAGCTGCGGGTTATCTGGTTGCCTGCGTCGTCGGTGTCGTGATACTGAACCTTCTGGCACGCAAAAATAGAATCCGAAACGCCCGTCAGGATGAGTCGGCACAGTTTCCGCCGGACTATTTCCAGTCAGGGGACGAAATCCCCATCTCCGATTCCATCGACAAGCTTTCCGTTCAAATCTGCATGGTGCTGCTGGTGTATCTGGCCACTTACCTGACTGCCTGGAGCCTGACATCCGGGATCGCTGCCCTCTCTCCCGGCCTTGCCGGAACGGTCAATACTCTGATCTGGGGCTTTAACTTCATCATCGGTTCCGCACTTGCGATTCTGCTGCGTGTTCTGCTGGAGAGCGGAAAGAATCGTGGACGGATCCGTCGGCAGTATCAGAACAACTATCTTCTGAACCGCATCTCCGGCTTTTTCTTTGACGTCATGATCGTTGCAGGTATTGCGTCAATAAATCTGGAGGATATCCGTGGGCTGTGGCTTCCGTTCCTGCTGCTGGCGGTGTGCGGGGCTATCGTTACCTGGGTTCATCTGCGTTTCGTCTGCAGGAAGGTGTATCCGGACTATTATTACGAAGGTCTGATCTCTATGTACGGCATGCTGACCGGCACCATCAGCTCCGGTGTTCTTCTGCTGCGGGAAATCGATCCGAATCTCGAAACGCCCGCGGCCAACAATCTGGTTGTCGGAAGCAGCTTCGGCATCATTCTCGGTGCACCGGTTCTGATTCTGGTCGGGCTTGCGCCGAAGTCCGATCTTTTGTGCTGGGTGACACTGGGGCTGGCCGCTGCCTATATGGGTCTGCTGGTTCTGCTGATCATGAAGCTGCACAGAAAGAAATAACCCGCGTTTCACATATACACAGGTTATAACAGAAGGAGGGATCCAAAGCGGTCACCCTCCTTCTGTTATTCATGCAGGTACTGTTGTTCGACGGTTTCCTGCGTGCAGGATAAAAAGCAGTATTTTATAACCGGATCTCCCAATAGTACTTTCTCGCACACACCGGGAAATCGTCGGATTCGCCGTGTTCCGGATCATAGAAAACACCGTCGCAGTACAGGGACCAGTGCCAGCAGCGCGGGGTTTCAAGACTGAGCAGGCAAATCGGTGGAAGCTCTTCCCGGCTCACAACCTGGACACGTATATCCGAAATCCATGCACCCTGACTTTGCAGGAAACCTTTCATCTCTTTGAGCGTTGTCTCCCGGTCGTTTCCGAGTTTCTGCACCACGTCTTCGACCTTGAGTCCAGTGATCATGGCAAGCACCGCCTGCCCGCACTGCAGATCCGTCGGTTCATGAATATAGTAAATGTTCCTGTTTGTGTCCATTTTTCACTTTGTTTCTCCGGCACCGGTTGTATTCTTGAAGGATCTCCTGCCCTTGCAGGCAACATTTGTTCTAAAAAAGTGCATACTTGTAAGTTTGTCCGGTATCTGTATAATAGTGAATCACAAAGGTGGTGAAACCCCATGATCATCAACACCGGACAGCGGACTGATATTCCGGCCTTTTATTCCGAGTGGTTTGCCAACCGGCTCAAAGCCGGCTTTGTATGCGTCAGAAACCCTTACAATCCGTCTCAGGTAAGCAGATATCGGCTCGACCCGGCGGTGGTGGATGTAATTGGTTTCTGTTCAAAGAATCCTGCCCCGATGTTTGCCTACATGGATCTGCTGCAGAACTACGGACAATACTGGTTTGTCACTATTACGCCATACGGGCGGGACATAGAACCGTATGTTCCGGATAAGCATCGTCTGCTAAACGACTTCCGAATCCTCTCCGCTCGGGTCGGTGTGGATTCCATCGGCTGGCGCTATGACCCGATTTTCCTCTCCGACCGGTATACGGCGGAATACCATATCCGTGCATTCGAGCAGATGGCTTCTGCGCTGGACGGCGCAACCAAAACGGTTGTAATCAGCTTCATTGATCTTTACCCCAAAGTCAGACGAAATTTTCCGGAAGCGGCAGAGGTCTCTGCGGAGCAGCGTCTGGCTCTGGGGAAAGAGATTATCCGCATCGCCGCTTCCCACGGGATGACGGTCAAACCCTGTGCAGAAGGTGATGAACTCGCCGCATGGGGCGCGGATTGCGGCGGCTGCATGCAGCTCAGCGACTATGAAAAGGCGATTGGTCAAATGCTCCATGCGCCGAAAAAGAAAGGTGCACGGGCAGAATGCGCCTGTTATCTCTCCTGCGACATCGGGGCTTATAACACCTGCAGGCATCTTTGCAAATACTGCTATGCCAATGCCGAACCGGCGAAAGTGCTCGCGCAAAGCCGTCTTCATGACCCGGAATCTCCGTTTCTGATCGGAAATTACATGGACGGCGACCGGATTCATGATGTGCCGCAGGAGTCATGGGTCAGCGGACAAACCAGCATTCTTCTGTCATGATTCAGAATGATCCGGTGACAGCAATGCGCTCTTCTTATCTCATTCGCCTGGATTACCTTTACAATACTCTAAAGAATATTTCCCTTCATCGAGAATATTCTTCAAAGTAACACCTTTTCCCCAGCATGCACAGTAAATCATTACGTAAATCATTACAATTAAAGGAGGTCAAAAATGAACCAGAATAAAGTTGTTATCGCGGGCGCCGGCACAATGGGCGCATCTCTTGCCCAGGTATACGGAATGGCCGGATGGGAGACATTTCTCTATAATCGAAGCGCGGCGGGACTGGAACGCGCACAGGGCCTGATTGATCTGAATCAGAAAACAATGGTTTCCGAAGGGCTGATCACTTCACAAGAATCAGCGGAGATGTATCAGCATATTCATTTTACCACTGATTTGGAAGTCTTCTCGGACACTTCGTTGGTCGTAGAAAGCATTATTGAGAATCTGGATTCCAAACGCAGCTTCTGGGCCGAGATTTCCCCCCTTACGCCGTCAGATGCTCTTCTGTCCACCAATACGAGCGGTCTCTCTATTACTAAAATTGCAGAGGCGGTTGTCCGCCCTGAGCGTTTTATGGGACAGCATTGGCTTAATCCACCCCACCTTCTGCCTTTATGTGAAATTGTCGTCGGTCAAAAGACGGAAGACACATATGTGCAAAAAATGTATGATCTGGTTTCCGGCTTGAACAAGGAGCCTGTTATCGTGAAAGATATCAGCGGCTTTCTTGCCAACCGTCTGCAGTTTGCTCTTCTTCGGGAAGCTTTGTATATCGTGGAAAACGGCTATGCCAGCTGTGAGGATATCGACACGGTACTGAAAGCGGGACTCGGACTTCGTTATTCCGCTTTGGGTCCCCTTGGCGTAGCAGACTTTGGCGGCCTGGACGTTTTTGAAAAGATCAACAGTTATTTAAATGAGGATCTCTGTGATGCCAAAACCGGCAGTGCCCTGCTCAAAAAAATCGTTGAAGAAGGTCATCTTGGGGTAAAATCCGGAAAAGGCTTCTATGACTATTCCGGAGACAAAGCAGCCCAAGCCATTCAGGCTCGGGATAGAATGTATATCGATTTGGCTAAGGTATTATACTTCAGGAAGCATACGAGCAGTATCTATTCCAGAGTGAGCGTACGGAAGTTTACCAATCAGCCGGTGGAAAAGGACAAGGTCATTGCCATGATTCGTGCGGCAATGCAGGCACCCTCAGCACACAACCAGCAACCGTGGGAATTCTATGTCGTCAGTGATCCGGAAATGCTGGAGAAGTTGTCACACATCAGCAGGTATTCCTCCTGTATTCGAAACGCTCCCATGGCCATCGTTTCCGCTTATCGGACGACTTCTCTCTCTGCTCCGGATTATCCGCAGATTGATTTGAGCATTGCCATGGAAAACCTGTGGCTTGAAACGACCAATCAGGGTTTGGGAGGCGTTTGGATCGGAACCGCGCCGAATGAAGAACGGATGAAAGCTGTGGAGGAGATTGTTGGGATTTCTGAGGGACAACGCGCTTTTGCGGTCTTCCCCTTCGGATATCCCGCCGAAACCCGCAACCAGCAGGACCGCTTCCATGCGGATCAAATACACTGGCTATCTTGTTAATTCAGAAGTCCTGTCAAAACAGCTCCGAACCGTGTTCCTGATACCGGTGTGCTTGATTTCACTGCCGCATATCAGGTCTTTTACCGCAGCATATTTATCTGCCGCAGACACAATGACCCCTTCCAGAGAGTTCGGCATCTTACTGTGCCCTGCCGGCCACATATGCCGCTCGATAATATCCGCAGATTTCACCGGAAGATCCTCCATCAGTTTTCTTGCCACAGAAACGGAGTCGGCCGGATGCTGTCTGCTGCATTCCTTCCGGGAACTGTACTTCTCATCCCGGCCGAGAATCCCAAGATCATGACAGAGCGCACCTTTTACCACAGCTGAAATGTCTGTTCGGACATGGATTTTTCGAAGCGCATAGCAGATGATAAGGCTGGCTGCAGCCACTCTAAGGGTATGTTCGCCGACCGTCGACCAGGTATGATGCGTCTGTTGAAACGCTTGCTGCAGTTCCTCAGAATCCAGGACATCCGCTCCGTAGCGTTCTATATCAAGTTCATAACGTTTTTTATTCATCTATACTCCCTGAAACAGATTGTTGTAAACTCTTTCGACTTTTTCTTCCGCACCGAAAGAACCGTATTTTCTTTTGTTCATTCAGTCGTTTCAGCATCATAACACGAAACTCCAGATCTGTAAATGTAGGAAAAGCAGAAGTCCGCCGTCTTATTCTCTGCAGAACCGAATGGTAAAATTGAGAAAACCAAGAAAAAGGCGTTGGCTCAATTCAGCATGAAAAGCTGTTTTGAGCCAACGTCCGGTTTTATGCGTTATGTGGGGGAACTTATCTGATGACAGCGGGATAGATGGTTCATCAGTAAAACTTAACGACTTCCTCCAGGCTTTTTCTGGGTCGAAGAGCAGGTTCCTCCGCCCTTTTTCCGATGGAAATCACCGAGAGGATTTCTTCATCCTCCGCAATATTCAGGATCGCCCGGATTTTTTCCGCATCTCTCAGCCCCATAATCAAGGTATCATATCCCGCGTCCTTTGCCGCGAGGAGAAGATACGCGTCATGCAGCCCAAGATCATAGGCTCCCCAGCCATTTCCGACTTCATTATCCGCCTCGCCCTTTGTAAAGCCGGCGATATTTCGAACATACGTGGAAACGATCAGTGCAGCGTTCTCCACTTTATGTCGGTTGATTTCATGCAGCGCCTCACGGATCGCTTCATGTTTTTCCGGTGTTTCAACGACATACCAGCGGGTGGTCTGGCTGTTTTTCCAGGACGGTGCCATCTGCGCTTTTGTAAGGATTTCTGTCAATTCTTCATGAGAAGGTGCAGAACTGTACTTTCTCACGCTGCGCCGTTCCAGGATCAGGTCTTTAAATTCCATGTTTGTACACACTCCTTTGTTTTTGATCATGATATTGAGATGATCTCAAAAACTGCTCAAGTTTTATTGATACGGTTTTCATGAAGTACCCGTTCACTTCCCTCTTCTGTTAAACCTGTTTCTGCATGAATAAAATGCCCGCACTCTTTTCTTATGTCTGACAGACCTGTGTTTTGTTTCTTGCACCGGTTCGTAAGGCGTGCTAGAATAGTCATCAGCAACATTCGACTACATCCGAATCCAGCGGAACAGCCGTGTCTGGATACTCTATCCCGGTTTAATCTGCTGTTCTGTGTGTAATACTCTGTGTGTAATACAAGGAGGCAGCGCAAGAATTGAAACAGAAAGCCTTCTCCAAACAGTCACCTGAATCCAAATTTCTGCGGATGACGACCGAGCCTGTTGAAAAGCTGATACTGAAGCTCGCTATACCGACCATTATCAGCATGCTTGTAACGGCTTTTTACAATCTGGCAGATACTTTCTTTATCCGGCAGCTGAACAGTGACAGCATGGTTGCGGCTATCGGTGTGGTAATGCCGTTGATGAACATCATTCAAGCAATCGGTTTTTACCACGGTCACGGATCAGGTAATTACATCTCTCGTGCCTTCGGAAGGCAGGACCTGAAAGATGCAGAAAAAATGGCGGCAACCGGCTTCTTCTGCGCAGTTTCCTTCGGGATTCTGCTGGCCGCGCTTGGTCTGTGCTTTCGCCGCGGTTTTGCAGGACTTTTGGGTGCCAAAACGGAAGAAACCCTGGATAATACCATTCGCTATATGCGCTATATTCTCCTGGCTGCACCGCTCATGATGGGCAGCATCGTGATGAACAATCAACTGCGTTTTCAAGGCAATGCTTTCTTCTCAATGATCGGGCTGACGACCGGAGCGGTGCTGAATCTGTTTCTGGATCCGATCCTGATCTTTCGTGCTGGGGATCCGGTCGGTGTGGCCGGTCTTCATGCACGATTCGGAGCGGGTATGGGCGTCTCCGGTGCGGCTCTCGCGACAGCGATCAGCCAATGTGTGAGCTTCACCATTCTCGCCATTGGTCTATGGCGGAGCGACAATGTGAAAATACGGCTGAAAAACTTCTGTCCCAACGCCTATTATCTGAAAGGAATCATGCAGGGTGGGCTTCCTTCGCTTGCCCGTCAGGGAATTGCCAGTATCTCTTCCGCCAGTCTGAATCATTCCATCGGTCTGTATGTAACCGGGGCTGTAATGATCGATGCGACGCAGGCAGCGATGACCGGCGTCAACCGGATAATGATGGTGCTCGCATCCATTCTGATCGGATTCGGTCAGGGTTTCCAGCCGGTCTGCGGTTTCAATTACGGTGCACAGAAGTATGACCGCGTCCATCAGGCTTTCCGGTTTTGCGTCCGGCTCGCCGCGGTTGTTCTCGTCTTTCTGTCCGTGCTCGGTTATATCTTTGCAGCGCCGATCACCAATCTGGTAACCGGAGCCAGCCCGGAGGCATCAAAGATCGCGATTTTCGCGTTCCGTGCCCAGTTGGTGACTCTTCCGCTTTCCGCATGGATTGTCCTTTGCAACATGATGCTGCAGAACATCGGTGCCACAGCCAAAGCGACCATGCTCGCCGTTTCCCGGCAAGGTCTGGCATTTATTCCGACGGTGCTGCTGCTTCCTCTTGGAATGAAAGCAATCGGGCTGGCTCCGCTTCTCGGTATTGAGCTTGCGCAGCCGTTCGCTGACATCATCAGCACACTGATTGCAGTCCCGGTCGGTACCAGTGAACTGAAGAAAATGACACCTCAAGAAGGTTCGTAAAGGCGACCATTCCGTCATTGCTCTGCCGGAAGTGTCAAGCTGTGTCACTCCTTGTCGTCAAATCTGTCCGCATCCAGAAGCTTGATTACTCTGGCCGGGTTCCCTACTGCGACTGCATAATCCGGCACGTCTTTGGTAACAACGGCTGCCGCACCGACAACAGCGTGCTTTCCGATTCGAATACCCGGCAGGACGGTAACACCTGCACCGATCCACGCTCCCTTGCATATGAGGATCGGTTTACAGGGCAGGATTTCCCTTTCATACAGATCATGATTGTTGGTCAGCAGCTGAATGTTTGCAGCAAGCTGAGCATCGTCCTCTATGGTAATACCTCCGCGTGCCATCATCAGGCAGTCGGCATTGATATAAACCCCTTTTCCGATCTTCACCCTGTCAAAGCAAACTCCTTTGATCGGTGCCAGAACGAAGCTCCCCTCTCCGAGATGATCTCCAAACAGCTCATGCAGAATCTCCATATACCGTTCTGTCATCGGCATGGTATGGTTGAGCTCAAATGCCAGCTGTGCATTGCGCTTTCCGAGTTCAGCCTCTTCCGGATTCTTTACTCGGGTATCCACCCGTACTTCAGTGCATTCCATACTCTTTTCCTTCTTTTCTCAGTTCTCTCCGGATGCAGTATTCGGCTGCATTCACGCTGTCCCTGAATTGAATACCGACAGACTGCAGCCTGGTCTGATCCATGGCAAGCGTTCGCGGTTCCTCTCTCAGTACGGGGACTGCAAGCCCCTCTGTCGGAACGGCCAGGTGTTTTTCTAATATTTCATAAACACGAACTGCGGATTCATACGCGTTCCCGCAGGCAGGGCTGCCGAAGTTATATGCGCCTCCGGGCGCACCGGAGAGTAGCAGCGCCCGGATATTCTCAAAAACCTCATAGGCATAGCTGACTCCGCGAAATTCATTCACCGCATATTCCATCGGTTCGTGTTTCATAACGGATGCGATGAGGTTTTTCAGATAATTGTCTTTTCCGGGCTTCAGATCAAACATCCAGGCAAAGCGCAGTCCCATGGCCTCGGGCAAAAGTGAAAACACCCTCTCCTCCGCTTCGGCTTTCTCCCGACCGTACAGATTGATCGGGGAAAGCGCATCGGTCTCTTTGTTCAGTCTGCCATCCGAACTGTTCCCGGAATAAACCTGATCCGAGCTGGCAAACAGAAAACGACCTCCGATTCCCCATTCTTTTGCACAGATCGCAAGATTTTCTGTACCGTTTACATTGACCAGCCGGGAGAGCTCCGGATTTCTTTCGCTTTCTCCGATATCGGAGATGGCCGCCAGATGGATGACGGTATCAGGCTGATTCTCTGAAAACCATCTTCTGCAAGAGTCCAGGGATGTAATATCCAGTTCCCGGTGGGATGGCACCAATACGGATTCATCCGTGATCTGACCGAAATACTCATACATTCTTGACCCCAGGAATCCCGAAGCACCCGTAAGGAGGATTGTCGACATTGTTATCTCTCCCAAATGATTATTCTTGTTTTGACTTTTTTCTCTTCTGTTTTGCTTTCCCTGCGAAGAATGCCCCGATCGGACCGTCATCCTTCGTCACGGTATCTGCGCTTCAGTTCATTGTACTCTTTTCGATCGATCAGTCCGTTTTTCAGCCACTCATCAAGCTGTTCAATCCGGCTTCTCTTGTCATGCTGGAAATGATCTTCGCCTGAATAGTCAAATACTGTATCTTGCGACCTGTCCTTTTCGGGTTTCTTCCGAACGAATAAGCTTATTCCTGTCTTTACAACTAAGAAGAACGCAATCAGTATGATGAAACCCGCAAGCACAGGCATGAGATACTCCCGCAGGTCAAAGAACTCCGCAGGCCTTCTGTTCTCGGTATTCGGCGGTGCTGGCGTGGCGGTCACTTCAACGGTCGAGCTTGGTGCAGGTGTTTTTCCAATGGCAATATCCAGCTTGCTTTGATAAGAATCCGTCTCGTAAATGGTGTATTGACCGCCGCGCTGCCGGATGTTGCGCCTCCCGAACACGTCGGTCAGGACCATCTCACCGGAATTGAATACTTTTCCGGAAATCCTCGCTGTCGTTTCGTCATTCTCATCTGCCCAGGAAGCGTCAAGATCCTGCTGAATGAACTTTCCGCGGTTAATGAGTTCACCCTGTACGGCAAGTGCATACGTCATAACCTCAGCCTGCTCCGCAACGGTCAGCGTAATCCCTTCCGGAACCGTAAAGTTCCGGAAGGTGATTACCATACCGGACGGAATTTCAAAATCTTCGGCTATGACAAAGTCCTCTTCCGTGCAGAGGAGAGACTCCCCCGACTGCCCGGCAGATAGTTGGGCACAGTGTTCTTTCAGCTCATCAAAAGTCGAAAAGGAGACTGTGCCTTTTTCTCCCGCTGCCGCTGCACAGATCGGGAATAGATACAGCATCAATAAAACTGCCGTCAGATACAGAATCAAGTTTTTTCCTGTTTTGGTTTTCATATCATTTCTCTTTCTTGGCAGAAGCAGGCTCCTGGTCATATCCGAATCTGCCCATTCTATCCACAAGCTGCTTTTGAAAAGAGCCCTGCATTTGGCAGCGGCGTATTGCTGCTTATGCAAGGCTCTTTTTCTGTAGGCCGAGCGTCTTGCCTTTTCAGGTTATGGAACAGGTCCTACAACAAAATATCATTCCCACTCGATCGTCCCGGTGGGCTTCGGAGTCAGATCCCACAGGACACGGTTGACGCCCTTGACTTCGTGGGTGATCCGGTCGACAATGTGGGCCATCATGCGGAAGTCCAGCTCTGCCACTTCCGCGGTCACCGCATCGACCGTGTTGACGGCACGGATCACGACGGGCCAGTCATAGGTGCGCAGGCCGTCGGTGATGCCGGTAGACTTAAAGTCGGGTACGATGGTGAAATACTGCCAGACCTTGCCTTCAAGGCCGTTGGCCTTGAATTCTTCCCGCAGGATCGCGTCGGATTCGCGGACGGCTTCCAGCCGGTCGCGGGTAATCGCCCCCACACAGCGCACGCCAAGGCCCGGGCCCGGAAACGGCTGACGATAGACCATGTTGTCCGGCAGGCCAAGCTGCTTGCCGACGACACGGACCTCGTCCTTATAGAGGAACTTGACCGGCTCAA
>CAZMXF010000014.1:0-20861 GCA_964570015.1 uncultured Oscillospiraceae bacterium
TCAGGCCTTCGTACAGGAGCTTGCGGTTGACCTGATAAGCCTCGAGGTCCGGCATACAGTCAATGCATTCTGCAACAGCGCGCTGAATCACGGACGGTGCGCAGATGTGCCCGCACGCTCTTGCCGCACCCGCAACGGCAGTGAAGAGGTCCTTCGAATCCGTCGCCTCGGGCGGGACAAACACATAACCCATACGCTCACCCGGGATGCTCAGAGACTTTGACCAGGAATAACAGACGATCGTATCTTTGTAAATCTTCGGAATAAAGGAGACTTTCGCTTCGCCGTAAACCAGTTCCCGGTACGGCTCATCCGCGATAATATAAATCGGATGTCCATAGGCTTTTGAACGCTCCGTCAGAAGCGAAGCAACCGCTTTCAGTGTCTGCTCGGTCAGCACGGCGCCGCTTGGGTTATTCGGCGAATTGAGAATCACTGCCTGCGTGTTTTCAGTAATCGCATCGGCCAGTGCCGGAATGTTTACCTGAAAGGCTTCCAGATCCGCCGGAACCAGCACAAACTTGCTGTCAACCGCTTCCGTAAAGGCTTTATACTCCATGAAATAGGGCGCAACCGCAACGATTTCACTGTTTTCCGTTTTCAGCGCCAGAATTACCGACAGCAGCGCCGGCGCTGCGCCGCAGGTGATAAACACATTTTCCGGCCCGGCCTGGACATCAAAGCGCTCTCTGAGATTCTTCGCCACCGCTTCGCGCAAAGGGTCACAGCCCATGGCGCTGGTATAGCCGTGAATCCGGACGCTGCTTTCTGTTTTCAGCAACCGCGCAATGCTCTCATTCAGCTTGTCGGGGGCGGGAATTGAGGGATTCCCGATGCTGAAATCATAAACTTTGTCTTCACCCAGCAGCTTTGCCTGCTGCCTTCCGTACTCAAAAATCTGCCGGATCTCATTGGGGGCTGCTCCCATGGCATATGTCTTCTGATTAAACACGGTTGTTTCCTTTCCGCTGCCGCTTTGACGGTTCCGTCCGTATTTCCGGCAGTTTTTCTTTTTTTACCGGAACATTTTAGCAGATTCTCTTTCTCATTTCAATTCCCTTTCCCGGCGTTTTATATGGGCGGATTTGCTTTCCGTATCTCTCTAAAAAAAACCTTGAATTCACCGCCGGGATATGTTATAGTAATCAGGCTTTGGAGGGTTAGCTCAGCTGGTTAGAGCGTCCGCCTCACACGCGGAAGGTCGACGGTTCGAGTCCGCCACTCTCCACCAAAGTGTACCATCGCGAACACCGCTTCTATGCAACCTACTTTGAAGTCGATGTTCCACTCCAGAAAAGGGAGTCAATCGTTTGATGCGATTGGCTCCCTTTTCTTGCCTTCTTCCTCGTCCCCCACCTGGCAAAACAGCTCCTATGCTTCAAAGCGTAGTAATGTTTCGGTATCCCGTAAGGCCTATTGAATCGGCTCCGGGAAATCTGTATAGTCGTTACGACAAAGGAGCTGTTTACCCTATGATTCGAATTCGATTGTCGACCATCCTGGGCAAGAAGCGATGGCCACAAAAAAAGCTTGCTGATAAAGCGGGCGTACGTTCGGCAACGGTGAATCTCTACTACAATGAGCTGATTAAGCAGGTAAGCCTTGATGTGCTGGATAAATTCTGCAAGGCGCTTGACTGTCAGGTAGCGGATCTTCTGGAATACGTTCCGGACGGAACAGATAAACAGTAACTGAAAAAAAGAGCGCAGGCAACCATCATAGGCTGTCTGCGCTTTTTTATTTTAGTTCGATTTGATCTCCGTCCGGCATCTGCATCAGAAGTCTGCTTCCGGTAAACTCTGCGACAGCAATCAGGTCTTCCACCGTCCATCTACCTTCCCGGACTTTCTTGTTCGCCGCCTGTGGGCTGCTTACCCTGAGAATGTCTGTCAGATCAGACTGCTTCTTTCCGGAAGCTCTCAGCGCATGCATGACAGCATCGGAAACGTTCATGGTACCACCTCCATGCACAATAATAAACCTAATTGGATTAGAAGTCAACAAAAATATTTTAAAAATATTCCAGAAAAATCAATAAAAAGTATTGACACATAGTCCAAAAAGGTTTATAATGAGCACAGAAATTGAGAGAGGGAGGTGATAGAAATTGGATGACAAAACCAAAGAGGCCCTGCAAGAGTTCTTGAAGCTCCTCGCTGATCATCCCGAGTTGGCAGACCGGATCACGATCACGATAAAGCCCAGCAAGATCATGCAGGGAACCGACAAACCTAAGAAGTGAGTCGGCCGGGGCGGTGGGAAACCGCCGCCCCCTCTCGATAGAGAGTATAACCGATGATCATAGAAAAATCAAGGAGGAAGACAGTGAACAAAATCAGAAGAAAGCAGCTCCAGGAGATCATCGACAAGCTCGAAGATCTGAAATCCGATCTGGAAAACCTCAAGGATGAGGAAGAGGAGTACCGGGATAACATACCGGAGAACCTGCAGGGCAGCGAACGTTATGAGAAGGCCGAAGAAGCCTGCGACAGTCTCGACAGCGCTTATGACAGCTTAGAGGAAGCGGTCAGTTGCATCGAGGAAGCCATCTCTTAAGGAGGACACCATGGAAGAAAAAAGACGGCCTTGCTGGACCTGCTTCTTCAGGGACGAATGCGAACAGGACAAATGCGGGGAAGACGAATATGCCTGCGATGAATACATGAGAGACCAGCACATACTGGAGGAGGATTAAAGAATGGCACACGATTGGAGCGATTTTGACAGGTTCGAGAGCAAGTACATGCCGGTTTACGGTGATGGGGACACAATGGCGTCCCAAGCGGAAACTGCACTGAATAAGCTGGTTTACAAGTGGTACAACGACGGAGATGTATATGACAACCGGTACGGCATGGAAGGGTGGGCCAATGACATCTCCGGATCTGCGAACTGGCTGGCGAACCACTTCCCCGGAGCAAAGAAGATCCTTGACAGGATTTACGATATTGGCTGTGACGAGGGAAAGTATGAGGACATTTTGCATGACCTCTGCTGCCTGATCTATGACACGCCGAACCTGCTGGATAGCCTGAACAACATCCCGAGGATCGGAGATGCATACAGCGAGGAAGGACCGTACAAGTTTGAATACTGGGACGAAGACGAAGAAGAGGAGGATTACTGAGATGCCGGAAATCAACCAAGGTTACGAGATCATCAAAGCTGAAATCTGCATGGAGTGTGACGGAAGAATTGAGCGTATTGTCCTCGGAAGAATGAATACACGGCTCGGCGCACAGTATGTCACTTGGGAGTCGATCATCAGCGAGAACAGGGAATTTGATTACTACTGGGGCCACTACTTCGATGATTACGGCAACGCGCTGCATGACTACTACAAACGCTTGATGGAGAAATACGAATAACCAATCTGACGAGAGCTGAGCGGTACTCAGCCGAAACCGGCGAAAGCCGGTCATGGGAAACCAGAAAGGAGAATGAACATGCTTGACAGAACGCTGGTCACTGAGATCAAGACCGCAGTTGGCGATGGAAGCCGGACAGCAAAGTTCCGGCTCCTCGCCCGAGTGTCAGATGCCTGCGTAGATCTTAGCAGAGCAGATATCCGGACAGAGTTCGGAAACGTCCTCCGGAAGCATGGCAGAGTTCCGGTCGTGATCTGTGTAGCTGCCACACTGGACGCCAGAAAGGAACGGCTGGACTACTGGGAGATCGGATGGGCGCAGGAGGTCTTGAGTCTTTTGCCTGGATGGACACAGGGAAACAAAGACAGGGCTCACATTGAAGACGAAATACACCCGACAGCGATCTGCGATTATGCCGGAAACTTGATCCGGTGTACCAGCGAGGAATGAAGGAGGAGCAGAACATGAAGATGATTCAGGCGATCAGGGAAGCAGTCGGCAGGCTGCTTCCCAAGGGATGGGGATCAGAAGTTGCTGCCGGAATGCTGGCCGGATTTGCGGCACAGGTTACAGGATTTTGAAAGGAGGCTCAACATGGCACTTCATTGGCGATGGGATGAGAAATGCGGTGAGGCCGTCATTCAGCAGGGCAAGAACGAATTCACCGTGAACCTGTATCAGGGGAACGCTTTTTTGATTTTCCTCTATGAGTACAAGGACGAAGAAGGCAAAGACATGCACAGCCTGTACACATTCTGGGCTGACAAGCAGCACATGAAGAACTGCCTCGGTCTGAACCAGAAGCAGGGATACGGAGGGAACATGTTCACAGAGGGAGTGGACAGGCTCAAGACCATTCGCATCAACAAGAAGAAATTCAGCTACACCAAGGACCTGGTTCAGGTGCTTGCGCAGGCGTTCGATGATCTGACCATTGAAATCTACAGTGAGGAGACAGCATGAAGAAAGAGAAACAGGTAGTCTATTTCCACAGCCGGGGACCGACCGGCAACGTCCACTGGATTCTGGGAGCGGTCAGACAAGTAATGCAGAAGGAAAGGAGGATAGTAGAATTCAACGACATGTGTGAGGCCGTCCAGAATTGCGGGGATTATGAAGAAGCCCTCTGCGAGATCGGCAAACATGTCATTCTGGCAGACAGGGATACATTGAGGGTGTATAAAGACGGAGTCTGCCGAAGGTACGACCCGGACACCGGAAAGCCTATACCTTCTGAACCCGGCTGAAAAGTTGTATCCTCATGTCACGCTGCGATACTTGAAAGCACCAATATCAGTGTGATATAAGTACAATCGAATTCGAATCATGGCACTGCAGCTTGCCCCTGCGGTGCCATTTTTCATGCAGGGAAAGGAGGACGGAACCAGAACATAACAGCTCCTTTGAGTATCGCCGCCACATGGGCGGTAGAATCAAAGGAGGGCGTCTTATGAAGACGTTACGAAAGAAGTTTACCCAGAATCCCCAGCTTTACTATGCACTAAGTATCGCCGCCACATGGGCCGGAATCGGCTCTCTGATGAACGGCGTCACCATGACCCAGACTTATGGAATCATTCCGTCCTTGATCTGGGTGCTCGGAAACACTGTTGCCTGTATCCTGTTCGGAACTGTAGCCTGCAGAATTCCGAAGGTTCGGGAAGTGTTCCGGTCAAAGGTGATGCAGTACATCTGCGGAATCATGTGCGTGTTCCAGGCGTGGCTTTCCATGAACGGGATGCAGACGGTTTTCTCCGACACTGTTCTCGGTCCTGATTTTGGAAAGTATGTCGCCTATGGACTTGCTGTGATCTTCCTGATTATTCTTCTCCGGTTCGGAATGATCCGAAACGTCCTTACTGATGGTTTCGGATGGATCATCGTCTACATGATGGCTGCAGCGGTCACCGTGGCGGCGCTGATCCACACCGGTGGAGCGGTCAACCACATCGGTCTTGGCCTTGAGCTGGAACCGATGAAAACCGGGATCTGGAAAGCATTCCTGTTGCTGCCTGGTCCGTTCACCTATCCTTATTTCTTTGAGATCCTCGCATACAATGATCAGAACGAAGATGGCACTGCAAAGGTGAACGTAAAAAGAGCGTTCACTCTGGGCGGTGTTTTCTTCGGCATTTACATGGTCATTGTCTTCCCTCTTGCCTGGACTCAGTTCACGCCCGTGCTGAACATTGTCAAGGCGATCCTGATCACGATTATCGGCACATCAACCCTTTCTTCTTCCATGTACAGCATTTACATTGCGTTTGGGAAAAAAGCCGGTCTGATCGTGAACGCCGGTCTGATTGCCGGGTGGAGCATCCTGATTCCTCTGGGAGTCATGGGAATGTGGACGCTCATGGCATCGGTCAGAATCTATTTCGTCGCTGCCGGCATTCTGTTTGCAGTCTGCTGGAACGCTTATGAAAAGCGAAAGGCGGTGACGACATGAAACGGGTGCTTGGCCGGAAGCAGACCAGCAAAAACGAAGACTGGCTGTATGCCATTGAGCACATTGAAGAACTGATCTCTCCGGAAGAGGTTCAGGCTTTTGCGGACGCAGCTGTCGAAGAAATTCGACAGCAGACATCCGGAAAGAAAGCTGCCTATGCCTACAGCGCAGGCAAGGACAGTATCGTCCTGGCCGATCTCTGCGGAAAGGCAGGAGTAACCACCGGATACTTTGCCTACTGCGAACTGGATTATCCGGAGTTCATTCGATGGGTAATGGCCAACAAGCCGGAAGGCGTCGAGATGATGCACACCGGCATTGGCTACGGATGGCTGAAAAAGCATCAGGATCTGATCTTTGCTGAAGGTCAGCTCGGGCAGCGCTGGCATCTGATCAGCCAGAGAGGACCGTTCACCAGAATGTTTTTCGACAATCACCTTGATCTGCTCTTGGTTGGGCACAGGAGGATTGATGGAAATTTCTGTGGTGGAAACGGATATATCCGGAAGCGATCAGGAGAGACCCGATATGCACCGCTGCGGGACTGGCCTCATGAAGCGCTGCTCGGTTATATCCATTACAACAACCTTCCGCTGCCGCCGATTTACGGTTGGAAAGACGGATGGGTACAGGGAACACACGCATGGCCAGAACGGGAGTTCTGCAGTAATGATGTTATGCGTGGATATCGGGAAGTCTATGACATAGACCCCGGCATTGTGCTGAAGGCAGCGAAATATCTGCCGAGTGCAGCGCACTTCCTTGAGGAGGTGCTTGCATGAATATCACGATGATTCCGATTGCCGATCTGCATCCGAATCCGAAAAACGTCCGGCTTCATTCGGCAAAGCAGCTGGAAGAGTATAAACGCTCGGTATCTAAGTTTGGCCAGACAAAGGCCATTGTCATTGATGAAAACTACACTATTCTGATCGGGAACGGCCTTTATGAAGCAATGAAGGCCCTTGGAATGACAGAAGCAGCCTGTTTCATCAAGGAAGGCATGTCGGAGCACGACAAGCTGAAGATGATGATGGCCGACAACAAGATCTATTCCCTGGGCGTGGATAACCTTGAAGCCATTGAGGACATTATTGCTGAACTCGGCGGTGTAAAGGATTTTGACATTCCCGGATATGACGCCGAGCTGCTGGAAACTCTCACATTTGAGCCAATCGAAGCGGACGACTTCATGGGAGGCTATGGGATCCTCAATGAGAGCCAGAAAGCCGGAATGCAGAAGGCAGCGGCCAAATATGAGCAGGAAGAAGCGGAATTTACCGCTGAAGCCGAGGATTTGACGCCAATAGGCCAAAATAGGCCGCTGGAAGCCACGGAAACGGCCACGATGCCCCAAAACCATATTGGAGCAGGGGTGGAGGGCGAAAAACCGCTGGAAACGGCTGGAAATGCGTTGCAACGGCGATATATTGTCTGTCCAAAGTGCGGTGAGCAAATATGGCTGTAAAACGCATTGAAGGGACGATAGATGTTGTAACCGCTGCCAGACAGCGCATCATCAACACCTTCGCAAACGGCGTTCCGGTCTATATGTCCTTTTCTGCCGGTAAAGACAGCCTGTGCATGGCACATCTGGTCTATTCGCTGATCCATGAGGGAAAAATCAGTGCAAAGCAGCTGATTGTGATCTTCATTGATGAAGAAGCCATTTATGAAAGCATGTACCAGATGGCTGTCCGATGGAGGAAGCGTTTTCTGTCTGTCGGAGCGGAATTCCGGTGGTATTGCCTTCCTGTCCGGCAATCTTCCATTCTGCACTATCTGCAGAGCACGGAATCGTGGATTACATGGGAACCGGGTAAGGAAGACGCTTGGGTGCGTCAGCCGCCGCCTTTTGCGATCACCAGAAGCCCATATCTCACCTATCCTGGAGAAATGAACTATCAGGAGTTCTGCATGACCATCACAAGGGACGGCATCCAGATTGTCGGCCTGCGAGGGTCGGAATCCCTGCAGAGAGCAAAGCTTCTGGCAAATATCGGGCTTGGGAAGGGAGATATCACCAGCTCCAATTGCCAGTATCCGATTTACGACTGGCGGGACGCAGATATCTGGTATTACATCAAACAGCACAATCTGGACTTCCCGGAAGCCTATATTCATCTGTATCAGGTCGGAGTGTCGAAAAGGCAGCTCCGGCTTTGTAATTTCTTTGGTTCTGAAGGAATCGCCGGTCTTCGATACATTGCAGAGACGGATCCGGATCTCTGGCGTCAAATTGAGAAGCGGGAGCCAAACGCCTACCTCACCCTGCTTTACTGGGATTCGGAGATGTTCAAGCGCCGGACTCGGAAGAGACGGGAACTGGAAAGCGGAGGACCGACAAAGGATTATAAAGCAGAATGCAGAAAAATCCTTTTTGAAGAACCGGAGAAATACTTCTCGATCCAGAGCACAAAAAAGACCTGGAATGCCTATCGGACGTTCTTCATCAAAAACAGTGCCGTCATGACCAATGATCACTTCCGGCTGATGCATGACGCCATGCTTGCCGGCGATCCGAAGCTCCGCTCTCTCCGGGCACTGTACACGACGGTTTATAAAGACTATGCCGATTTCAGCCGTGCGACTTCACCACAGAAAGGTGGTGAGACAACATGACTGAGGTTGATGTATTCGGGCCGCTCTCTTCCCTGCAATGGGTAGACCGGAATCAGCTGCATGCGAATGATTACAACCCGAACAAAGTATCGGAGGATAACCTTGAGCTTCTGGTGCAGTCCATTCTGACAAACGGCTGGACGCTTCCGATAGTGGTTCGTCCGGATTACACCATCATTGATGGTTTCCACCGCTGGACAGTATCAGGGCGTGAACCGCTCCTGTCGAAACTTGGTGGCAAGGTTCCTGTCGTGATCGTGAATCATGACAATGAAGCTGATGATATCTTCGGAACTATCACTCACAACCGTGCACGTGGCACTCACCTGCTTGAGCCTATGAAGGCCATTGTGAAGCGGCTGCTTGATGAGGGGAAAAGTGTGCAGGAGATATCCAAGCAGCTGGGTATGCGTCCTGAAGAGATATTCCGGCTTTCTGATTTCTCCCGTGATGAGTTTCTGGAAATGATGACCGATGGCATAAAAGGATATTCCCGTGCTGCCATCTATAAAAACGTGTGAGGTTCCCGACCATGAAAGACATAGAGAGGATTCCTGTTTACATTCGCATAGTGGACGGAAAGACAATCTGTGTCTGTCACGCAAATTGTAAGGGGTGCAGCCGAGCCTGCGACAGAGATCTGGTCACCCGTGATCATTACCGTGGATGGCAGGAAACAATGAAACGTAACAGGTATGGTCAATGAGGAATGGTTATCACCCAAAAAGCCAGAAAGAAACGCAGGCCGATTCCCTGAAAAAACAGGGGTTCTACCATAAAACGGCATGGCGCCGTATCCGCCTGCAGGCTCTGCAGCGTGACCACTACCTCTGTCAAGAATGTCTGCGCTATAAAAGAATAACCCAAGCGACCGAGGTGCATCACCTTCTTCCGCTTGAGGATTATCCCGAGCTTGGGCTTGAGCTTTCCAACCTTCAATCATTATGCTGGAACTGTCACGAGCAGACGAAGCATCAGAAGGCAGAGGTTCAGATATCCGGCGTGAGAATTCTGAAAATTCAAAATGGCTCAGAAATGGATGACTGGTCCCGAAATGCAGGTTCTTCGGAAGCTGAAAAATCTCGTGCCGCACCCATTGACGAGCCGGAGCCGACACGCCCCTACCCTTGAGGTTGAAAGGCTCCCCCAATATAACCGCGCGCCCTCGCCAGTTCGTACCGAGATCGTGTGCGAAGATTTTTTGGAAACCGCCCTATGACGGGTTTCTTCATAACCTCCTTTCTTCCCTTGCCGGGTATGGCCGTTGTTTCTGCCATTGCAACGGCCATATTCGGCACTTTTCGTGCGCACCCATGTTGAGATATCCCCCAGAACACAAAACCCATAGGAGGCCGCTGCAAATGGCTAAAACGACCGAAAAAACCGAAAATACAGCCGTTTTACAGGCTGAAAACCTGCCGGAAGAGCCGGAAAACGCCGAAAAAGCACGTATTGACCCGGGTGCTGACCTGACAGAGAAACAGATTGTCACTCTCAAGGAGAGGGCAAACAAGATTCTTGCAAAGGCCAGAGAGAAGGGAGACGAGCAGGCGCTATTGTTCGAAACCATCTTCCAGCAGTACCTCGAAACACTCGACCATCGACAGAAGCTCCGAAACTCTCTGGTGGAGGACGGGGTCACCGTCACCAAGGAATACGTGAAAGGACGCCAGAACATCTATGTTCATCCTGCTTTGGCAGCTTATGCCACACAGGGAAAGCTGCTGCTTGAGACCGCAAAGACGCTCATGACCCTGATCCGGGAGAAAATCGCGGACGAGGATGACCAGGATGAATTCGATCTGTTCTGAGATTGGGGGCAGACATGAGTCTGGATATCATCCCCAGTGTGATAAAGGCATGCAAGGCCTACCAGTATGCGCTGGATGTTGTGGAAGGGAAGGTTGTTTCTGGGAAGAAGCGTATACAGGCGTGCCAAAGGTTCCTGAACGAGCTGGAACTTTCCTATTCCGACCCGAAATACCCGTGGGAATTCGATGTAGAGAAAGGCTATCGCCCGATTGATTTCATTGAGCGATTCCTGATTCCGACAAAAGGCGCATATTCTAAGACAGAACTCCTGCCATGGCAACATTTCGTAGAGGCGAACATGTATGGCTGGGTGTCCCGGAAAACCGGATACCGCAGATTTCGTGAATCGCTGATCATCGTCGGACAAGGCAACGGAAAGTCAACCATGATCGCCGGCAATGCTGCATTCGGTCTCACAAAGGATAACGAGCGCGGAGCAGAGATTTATGCTCTTTCCAACTCCCGAGAGCAGGCCAGGATCGTTTTTGGAGAGTGTGCAGCGCAGATTTCCGGCTCTCCGGTCCTTTCAAAGCACGTCCAGGTCACCCAGGGCGGTGCCTATTTCAAGAACAGCAAGTTTGAGCCGCTGGCCTCAGACAGTCGGAACCTTGACGGCCGCAATGTTCACATGGCCGTGTTTGATGAGATCCACGAATTTCGTGACTACAAACTGATCAACGTTATCAAGGGCAAGATTAAGAAGCGCAAACAGCCCATGATCATATATATCACTACTCTGGGAACCGTCATAGACGGCCCACTGATGGATTTTTACGTCCTCGGCGGTCAAATTCTCGCCGGGGACGCCGCTATTTCAAAACGTGCTGCAGACCGCATGTTCGTCTATATCGACGAGATTGACGAGGACGATGATCCGACAGATCCAACCTGCTGGCCAAAGGCGAATCCATCGCTCGGCAAGCTCCTTGACATCGAAGATCTGAAGGATGAATGGGAGCGGGTGAAAACCATACCGGCAGAGCGGTCAAATTTCATCAATAAGCAGCTGAATGTGTTCACTTCGGTGGATGAATTGAGCTTTTTGGACGTGAAAACCATCCGAAAGAACTGTAAAACCTTCCCTCTGGAAGACTTGCGCGGTCGGATGTGTTACGGCGGCTTCGACCTTTCCAGCACGGAAGACTTCACGTCGGCCTGTCTGGAATTCCCGCTGCCGGACAACAACTTTTTTGTTCTCGAGCATTCCTGGACAACGGAGAACAAGAAAAAGCTGGACCATGAGAAGCTGGATTGGGACTTCCTGATTGAAAACGGCTGGCTCACCGTATGTTACGGCGACTATGTGGACTACAATCTGGTGGTTCAATGGTTCCTTGAGCAGAGGGAGAAGTACCGGATTGAGACAATCGGGTATGACCCGGCCAAAGCTTTCATGATGATTCAGACGATGCAGCAGAGAGGATTCATCCTGAATGACGTCCGGCAAGGCGAGATCACACTGACCGCCCCGCTGGATAATCTGAAAGAAAGATTCCTCGATGGAAACATCATCCACAACAACAATCCCATGTTCAACTGGTACCTGGGAAACGTGAAGCTCACAAAGCGGAGCGTTAACGGTACCTACCTGCCGACAAGGCAGTCCATCTACAGGAAAATAGACGGTTTCGCCGCTTTTCTGGATGCTCACACCGAGTATTTGAGGAAACATCCGCTGTATATCCCTCCGGATAAGCCGCTGACAACCAAAATCAGTCTGCAGAGGTGACAATATGAGCATCCTTTCTACCTTGCGGGAAAGACGCAGAAAACGCATCATTGCGAAATATCTCAACACGACCGGGATGGTGGTAGCGCAAAAGCCACAGCATGTCTGGCTCCCTCACTGGCTTTCAGGAGACTATACTCTCCGGAACAGTGAGCTGATCTTTGCTGCGGTTTCCCGCATCTCAAATGCCTTGTCGGCAATGCCGGTACAGCTCTACAAAGGCTCGAAACCGGTCTATAACGAGCTGAATGACATGATTTCATTCACTCCGAACCTTCTGATGACTTCCTGCCAGTTCTTCAAAACCATGGAGGCCTGCCGCAGCACAGCCGGAGACTGCTATGCGCTGAAGGTTTTCGAACCCGGTGCAACCGTTCCTCGTCTGGATGTCCTTGACCCGACAAAGGTACGGCCAGTCATTGAAAAGAATTCCGGGGAGCTGTGGTGGAGGATCCAGCCGGACGAAGGAAGGGAAATGTATGTTCATGACTATTACATGGTACATGTGCCTTTCCTCTCCACCAACGGAATCGGCGGCATTTCCCCTGTTTCGGTGCTGTTTGACACCCTGAGATACTCCGAAAACATTCAGGAATTCAACTCAAAGCAGCTGGAGCAGGGCGTCAACTCTGCAATCGTTCTGGAAGCTCCGGCCAACCTCGGGCAGGATCAGAAGAAAGCAGTCGTGGACGATTTCATGGAAACGTACCGCGAGACCTCCGGAAACATTCTGCTTCTCGAGTCTGGTGTCCAGGCGAAAACGCTAAACCTGTCCCCGGTGGATTCCAAGCTGTTTGAGGTCGAAAAGATCACCAGAAGCAAGGTTGCGATGGTCTACAACCTTCCTCCGCACCTGCTGGGCGACTATTCCGACACGTCGTTCAACTCCCAGGAGCAGCAGATGTTGGAATTCCTGATGCTGACGATGCTGCCGATCGTTACCGCCTATGAGCACGAGCTGAACCGGAAGCTCCTGCGGCCGGAGCAGCGGAGGAACGGCTATCACTTCAAGTTCGATATGGACTCCATCCTGAGAGCGGATTCCGCAACACAGGCGGAAGTGTATTACAAGGCTGTCCGCTCCGGCTGGATGCTGGTTGACGAGATCAGATATGCAAAGAACCTTCCTGCACTGCCTAACGGCATCGGGAAACAGGCTCTTGTGTCTCAGGATCTGGCTACGCTGGATTATACCGTCAACGACAAGCCGAAGGTGCTTATGAGTGCCGTGAACAGAAGGGAGAACAACAATGGAGGAAATGGAAATCCTGATTCAGGAAGCGGAGGAACTGGGGATTCCGAACCCGACAATGTATCTTCTGCTGCCGGAGAATAAGAGGATAGATGCCCTGAGGAGAGACATTGACAGGGCAAAACAGTCCGCAACCGCCGATGAATAATCGGCGTTTTTATATACCCAATGGCGAATACTCAGGAAAGGAGGGGCTATATGGCGAAAGTACTGAAATCACTGAGTCTGAAAACGAAGAAGGCTGATTCCGCTACGGATATCGACCTGATCAATCAGTTCAGCGTGAAGAAACTTAGCCCGGAAGAAGTCTATTGCTTCTCTGTCGCGATGTGTGACAACGACATTGACCGTGATCTGGAGAGATTCACCAACAAGACGCTCGACGGTCTCGCCCCGCTGTTTGTGGGCAAGACAGTGATCAGCGATCATCGTTGGAGTTCCGGAAAACAGATCGGCAGAATCTATGATACGTATGTGCAGAGATCGGCAGAGCAGAATCAGGCGGGAGAACCGCTTAGGCAACTGATCGGCAAGGTTTACATGCTGAATTCTGAGGACAACAAGGCTGCTATTGATGCGATCGAGGCCGGAATTCTAAAGGAAGTCTCAGTGGGCGTATCCGTCAAAGACCGGAAGTGTTCTCTTTGCGGGGAGGACATGAAATTCAATTGGAGTTCATGGGCAATGCAGTGCGATAACAAGCACATCCTCGGGGAGACCTACCCAGAGAAGGGCCTGTGCTTCATTGACCTGGAAGAACCGCGTGACGCTTACGAACTCAGCTTTGTGGCGGTACCTGCACAGCGGAATGCAGGAGTTACCAAAGCCGCAGGAGACCCGGACGTAGACGAGGCTTTTGACACGCTGCTGTCCTGCCCGGACCTGAGCGAGAACCCGAAGTTTGGCGAACTGCTGAAGCACATGCAACAGTCCACCATGCAGGCCGTTGACCGCGAATCAAGGAAGAAAATCCTTGCGGCCAACGATAATATCATCAAAATCTTTGAAAAGGAGAATATCTGAAATGACTCTGTTCGAAATGAAAGAAAAGATGAACACCCTCAAAGCCGCCATTCTGGCAGATGCCAACTGGCTGGCAGAGAAAGCCGCCGATCCCGCCATCACCATGGATGAGATCAATGAGAAACAGACCCACCGTGACGAGCTCCAGAAGCGCTATGACACCATGAAGGCCGAGCACGACCGCATGGAAGCCGATCAGCGTGCTGAGCTGGCAGTGCAGAATGGTGTTGCCGCCGGCATGACCGCCGAGAAGGCCCTCGCTGCCGCAAAGGCCGGTTTCTACCGTGACGCCCTCAACGGCGTGACCGGGAAGACCTACGAAGGCCTCGGCGCCAACCCTGCTGCGAATGCCGACCTCGGCAACGGCAGCAAGATCATGCCCTCCACCGTGAGCAACGAGCTTCTGCTCGAGCCGCTGGAGATCAACCCCCTGCGCGGCATCGCCCGTGTCACCAACATCACCGGTTATTCCGAGCCGAAACTCGGATTCACCATTGAGGATGCCGACATTGCGGATGTGACCGACAAGCAGACCGCCAACGAAATCGCCATGGAAGGCGACACCGTTGACTATGGCCGCCTGAAAATGAAGGTCACCGCCACCGTAAAGGACACCGTCATGCACGGCGCGGACGTCGATGTTGTCGGTGCTGTCGAAGGTGCTCTCCGCTCCGCTCTGGCAAAGCGTGAGAAGTTCTATGCCTTCCAGAGCGCGGCTTCCATCGCTTCCAACAGCGATACCGCCCACGCTCACATGAGCTTCTACCAGAAGGTGGACAACGCCTATGTGATCACCGCCAAAGAAGGCGCGACCATGTATGCCGCCATCGTGAACGCTCTGGCTGATCTGGCAGACGATTATGCTGCCAATGCGAGGGTCGTGATGAAGAAGGCCGACTACTACACCATGATCCAGACCCTGACCAACGACAGCGAGGCCCTGTTCGGCGGCAAACCCGCTTCCATCCTCGGCTATCCGGTCGTGTTCTGCGACAAGGCCGATATCCCTGTTGTCGGCGACTTCAGCTATTACGGTATCAACTATGATATCGGAGCGGTCTATGAGACCGACAAGGACGGCAAGAAGGGTGAGTATTACTTCATCTTCACCGCCTGGGGCGATCAGCAGATCCGTCTCAAGAGCGCCTTCCGTCTGGCGATCGTAAACCCTTAAATGCGGACTTATCGGGGCTGACGATAGGTTCGCTGACGCTCAGTCCGGCCTTTGATAAGGACGTGACTGAGTACACAGCCGCAACAACCAATGCCACCAACAAGGTGACTGCGACAGCTGCGGATGAAACTGCGACCGTCGTAGTGAAGGTCGGTGACACTGTTATCGAAAATGCCAGCTCCCCGACATGGGAAGCCGGAGAGAATGTTGTGACCGTCATTGTCACTGACGGCACCGTGTCAAAGACCTATACTGTGACCGTCACCAAATCCTGACGGGGGTGGTGGCAGTGGCAGTAAGTACTGATGGGCTTAAGGCGTATCTGAACTGCTCACCCGACACTACTGAGGATCAGCTGTCCATGTGGCTTAACGCTGCAAAGTCTGAGGCCCGGACTGCCGGAATCCCGGACTTTGAAAACAACGCACAGTATGATCTTTTCATTTATGCTCTTGCCGCCTGGTACTACGACAACCGGGGACTTCAAGTCTCCGGTTCGTACCAGGCAACCGCAAGAGAAACCATGCAGAAGATCAAAGACGCTTTTGTCCTGCAGCTTCGCCATGCGGAGGACGATGATAGTTCCGTACTGCCTCTTCTCGATTGATAGGAGGCGTCGGAAATGAGCAAATCAGCAAATCCGGGTGAACTTCGCACAAAAGTATATTTCATGCGGCATGAGCGCACTGTTGATGATGAAGGGTTTCCGTCCGATCAGGAAGTGAACGTTTTCGGAAAGAACGTACCGTGCATGTGCAAATGGGTGAATGCGCATGGCTATGAAGTGTTTCAGACCATGCAGCTGGAAATCCGTGAGCCTGCCACGATCACGACGCGGTATTCTTCCTCCCTGATGGACCCAACCCTAATCGTCTATAAAGACGGTGACACAAAACCGTATGAAGTTATCAGCATTGACAATGTAGATGAACGCTCCGTATGGTTAGAAATCAAAGTCCAGCGGAAGTCCGGAGCACGGTAAAGGAGGGTGCTTATGGCACAAACAGTTGACAGCATTCTATACGCAGCTCTGAGCGCCGTTCTTCCGACATGGAATTCCGTGAAAGAGGATGCCGGCGACGGTGTGGTTGAGGAATGCTACTATGTCTTCAATTACTCCACATACGGCACCGGATACGCTGATGATGATCCCACAGGGGATGTCTACATTGTCCAGGTGCATCTTTTTGCACCAATCGGCCAGAATATTTCCAGCCTCAAAAAGCAGACGAAACTCCTGCTGCATGAGGCTGGTTTTACTTGGCCGGAAATTACCAACGCAACGGATGAAAAAGGTAGGCATATCGTGTTCGAGTGCCAGTATGCGGAAGGACTTGATCTCTGATGGCAACCTTCACCTGCAATGACATTGACGGATTTGTGCTGAATATGAATGAATTTGCTCAGCTCCCGGACAGCACCATCTCGGACATGCTGGAAGCAGGGGTAAAGGTTGTTCAGAAGGCACATGTCCGATCAATCGCCAGGAACTTCTCACAGAGGACCGGCAGACTGATCGGGAGCCCGATAATCAAGATGGTGAGCAAGGGCAAGCATCCCTATGCTCTGATCTATCCGCAAGGCACTCACCACACCTACCATGCCCGACATGGCGGCAGTGCTACCGCCAGAAATGCCGATGTCGGATTTGTCCATGAATTCGGCGGTCACGGCAACTCCGCGAAAGCGTGGATGCTGACGGCCAACGAGGAATGCGCGGATGATACGGCAAAGGCCGAGGAGAGCGTCTATGACAATTTCCTCAAGAAACTCAATCTATGAAAAGGAGTAACCTACTATGGCTGAATTCGGTGCAAAATATCCCTGCTTCAAACCGAACGGCGCTGCTTCCGGTATTGTCCTCGGCAAACTGGCGGCGGCGAACCTGACGGTCAACCTTGCATCCGGAGAACTGTATGCAGATGACAGTCTGGCTGAACAGCTCTCCGAATTCTCCTCCGGCTCCCTCGCAATGGAGACCGACAATATGTCCGACGCGGTTGCGAGTACCGTCTATGGGGCTCAGGTCTCTAACGGCATCGTGACCTACAACAAAGGCGACTATGCCCCTGAGGGCATTCTTGCCTATTTCAAGGCTCTGATGGTCAGCGGCGTCAGGAAGTTCCGCGGCTACATCTATCCGAGAGCCAAGGCTGCTATCGGCAACGATAACGCCACCACGCGTGGGAACTCTATCAACTTCCAGACCGCCCAGACCACCTTCACCATCTTCGATGATGCGAACGGTGACTGGCGTAGGACGAAGGAGTTCGACACTGAAGCGGAGGCGAAAGCCTGGATTGATTCCGAGCTTTCCATTTCCGGTGCCGGCAGTGCCAACCTGTCTGCCCTGACGGTTGGTCAGCAGGCTTTGACCCCGGCATTCAGTTCCGGAGTCACGGCATATGCTGTCTCTACGGCAAACGCCACTGATGTGATCACCGCTGCTGCGGAAGACAGCAACGCGACCATTGTGATCAAGAACGGTGATGACACCGTCACCAATGGTAGCGCCGCAGCGTGGGCAGCTGGCGAGAACACCATGACTGTCACTGTCACGAGCGGTTCTGTGTCGAAGGTGTACACCGTCGTAGTAACCTACGACAACACCTGAGCTTAGCTCAAACGAAGCGTTTCACCGGGGGATATCTCAGCATATCCCTCGGTGATTCTGCGCAAATACAGCCGTTGCAACGGCCCATGAGGGACAACAGGAGTATTCTACATGGATAAGATGCACTATACCCCCATTGCCGGAAAATTCAGACCGCTGAATTTTTCCATAGAGGTCATGTTTGATGCCGCTGAGAAGTTCGGCGGGATGGCACAGGCCTTTGAAATCATCGACAAAGAGAACCGGGAAGGTGTCGCCGCGATTAAATGGTTCATTGTCCACATGGCGAACGATGCAGAACTTGTCAGGCGTCAGGAAGGATATGAACATGATCCGATGCTGACAGAGGATGATGTTGAGATCCAGAAGCCCTGGCAGTACGTCCTGTATAAAAACGCTGTTCTCAGTGCAATTGACATTGGATATCACCGCGACGTGGAAGACCCGAAGGAAGAGATTGACCTCGGGCTCCAGGAGCTGAACGCAAAAAAAGAAAAGGCCGGGGACTGAGATCCCAGTATAACTATATTGCGGTCACAAAGCTGCACCTCACCCGGCACGAATTCTACCGGATGCACCCCGGCCTGTTCTTCGATATGGTGCAGTTAGAGATAAACAGTATGCCTCACAACGGCAAAGATGATATTGACTGACCTGCCGTAAAGGAGGGACATATGGCACAGCGCACGATATCTACAAAACTTGCGATCTCCGGAGAGTCCGAATACAGGGCTGCTCTGTCGCGCATCAATACAGAACTCAAGACGCTGCAGTCTGCACTGAAGCTCACAGAGAGCCAGTATCAGACCAACGCCAACTCCATGCAGGCTCTGCAGGCGAAAGGTCAGGCTCTTAATAATCTGTATCAGGCCCAGAAAAACAAGGTTCAGGAGCTCCGGAATGCCCTGGACAATGCGAAATCCGCCGAGCAGAAATACGCCCAGCAGAAAGCTGATCTGCAGAAGAAGATTGAGGAGAACAACAAAGCCCTCGAAAAGCTGAAGACAACCACCGGCGACACCACCAAAGAGGAAGCTAAGCTCACTGAGGAAAATGCCAAACTACAGAAAGAGCTGACTGAGGTAGACGCCAAACTTGCTGCGGCTGAAAAGGGTACAAACTCCTGGCAGACCCAGCTGAACAATGCAGAGATTCAGCTTAACAATCTGGATGCCGAAATTCAGAAAAATGACAAGTATATGGATGAAGCGTCAAAGTCTGCGGACGGCTGCGCTACATCCATTGATGAATTCGGGAGAGAGGTTGACGAGACGGCGGAGTCCGTACAGGGGCTCGGTCAGATCCTCGCATCTCAGGAACTCGCCCAGTTTGCCGAAAAGGTAAAAGATGCTCTGGTTTCCTGCGCTCAGGCTTCCATGGAGTTTGAAAACGGCATGGCCGGCGTCAAGAGAACTACCGGAATCACCGGGCAGGAGCTTGACGAGCTCGGGAATTACTTCAAAAATCTCTCTACTGAGATCCCGATCACAACTAAGGAACTGACGGACATTGCCACCACTGCCGGACAGCTCGGTGTAAAGGGAAAAGACAACATCCAGCAGTTCACGGAGGTCATGGCGAAACTGGCAACGACCACGGATCTGACAGCTGACACGGCGGCAACCATGCTGGCCCAGTTCGCCAACATCACCGGCATCGATGATTATGAGCGCATGGGTTCTGTCGTCGCCTCCCTCGGTGACGCCACGGCCACGACAGCGACAAAGGTTGTTGAGATGTCCCAGGGCATCGCCGCAACGGGGACGCTTGCCGGCATGAGTGCGACGGATATCATGTCAATCTCTGCGGCGGTCGGTTCACTCGGCATTGAAAGCGCTGCCGGATCTACAGCAATGTCCACGCTGATCTCCACGCTCTACAAAGCCACGCAGTCTGGCGGCGAGAAGCTGACGCAGTTTGCTTCTGTTGCCGGTATGACAGCCGGTGAATTCAAGGCGGCATGGGAAAACGATGCTGTCGGCGCCCTGGACGCTTTCATCCGCGGATTGAATGATACCGAGCGAAACGGCGAGTCCGCAATCATGATCCTTGACGAGCTCGGCATCACCAACGTTCGCCAGACAAAGGCCATCCTCGGCCTTGCCTCTGCCGGCGATCTGCTGACCGGAACTATTGAACAGGGCAACCGGGCATGGGAAGAGAATACAGCTCTGAATGAAAAGGCCGGAGTCATGTTCGATACCATGAAGGCCAAAATGCAGACGCTGGAGAACTCTTCCACCAATCTTAAAATCGCGATCGGAGACGCTCTTGCCCCTGCGATCATCGGCCTTGCCGAAGGTGGGCAGAAAGCAATTGAGGGAATTACCAGTTTCGTTCAGAAACATCCTTCTCTGACCGCCGCTCTGACCGCTGTAGCGTCGGGAATCGTTGGAATCACGACTGCCGTTGCCGGCGCAAAGGCTGCATGGAAAGCCGCTGACTTCCTCGGGATGACCGGCCCGCTGAAAGATATTGCCGCTGCTGCCGCTGGTGCAGGCGGTGGAATCTCAGGGCTTGTGACTGCGCTCGGCACAATCGCACTTCCTGCTGCGGCTGCGGCCACAGCGCTTGCCGGCATTGTTGCTGTAGTCGATGAAATCAAGACAGTTGACAGCATCGGCTTCCTCGGTGAAGGGAAAACCCTCGAGGAATACGCCGACAATGTTGACAAATGCACCGCGGCCCTGGAACTCGCAAAGCAGGAATATGAGAATCTTGCCGCCAGTGGCGCCGACCTCACCATGGCGCAGAACGAGCTTGACCATGCCACCATTGCCCTTGCTCATGCCACGGAGGAGTATGAGGCCGCACAGGA